>NZ_JBMNDR010000036.1:0-86000 GCF_052543235.1 Streptomyces sp. SAS_272
CCCCCCCCCCCCCCCCCCTCCCCGCGTTCGACGGCCCACCGGGTACGACGACTACCCGGGCGGCGTGCCCTGGCCCTCCTCGGCCGGAGGTTCCGGTTCCCGGCTCTGCCGCACGGCCGTCACGGGCGCCACGCCCGAGGCCGTCGCCCCTCTGGGCCGCGGAGCGTGCCGCAGGGCCTGCTCCCTGGAGTAGGCGTGCAGATAGCCCACCACGGTGTTGGTGACGGCCACCAGGGGCACGGCCACGATCGCGCCGCCGATGCCCGCGACCATGCCGCCGGCCGCGACCGACAGGACCACCGCCAGCGGGTGGACGCGCACCGCCCGCCCGAGGATGAACGGCTGGAGGATGTGTCCCTCGATCTGCTGGACCGCGAGCACGACGGCCAGGGTCATCACCGCCGTGAACACGCCCTGGGTGACCAGCGCGACCACGACCGCCAGCGCGCCGGACGCGACCGCGCCGACGAGCGGGATGAACGAGAACAGGAAGATGAAGACGGCGAGCGGGACGGCCATCGGCACGTCGAGGAAGTAGATGCCGAGGCCGATGAAGATGGCGTCGATCAACGCGACGATCACCGTGCCCCGCACATACGCCGTGAGCGTCGCCCAGGCCCGCGGTCCGGCGCCCGCGACTCCCGGCCGGGCCCCCGCCGGAACCAGTTTGAGGGTCCACTCCCAGATGCGCTTGCCGTCGTAGAGCAGGAAGAGCGTCGAGAAGAACGCCAGCAGGATGCCGGTCAGCGCCTCGACCACGACGGTGACGCCCTCGAGGCCCGCCGAGGTGATCGAGTCCGTGTTGTCGCCGATCGCGTCCCGCAGGTTCTTCGCGATGCCGTTGATCTGCTTGTCGGTGACATGGAACGGGCTGTTGAGCAGCCAGCGGCGCAGATCGTCGATGCCGTCCTGGACCTGGTCGGAGAGGTTGTCGATGTTCGCCATGACCTGCCAGGTCACGAACCAGCCCATCAGGCCGATGACGACGAACCCGAGAATCGCCGTCAACGCGGTGGCGGCGCCCCCGGGAACCCCTGCCCGCTTCAACCGGGCCACGGTGGGCTGCAGCAGCGCCGTGAGAAGCAGGGAGACCACGAAGGCCATCACGACCAGCTGGATCGCGGTGATGACCTTCATCAACACCCAGACGGTCCCCGCGAGCACCAGCAGCCGCCAGCCGGCCTCGGCGGCCACCCGGACCCCCCACGGCACGGCCTGTGCGGGATCAGGGCGCGGGGCGGGCTCGAGCGGCTCCGGGTAGTCCTCGGCGGACGGCGTCGCGTCGGGCGGTGTCGTCTCCGGTTCGGCCGAGCCCTCCCGCTCGACCTCGGCGCGTCGCTCGTCGAGCCGCTCGCTCATCTCGCTGAGACCGGCGCCGAGCCGGCCGAGCCACCGTGGCACTCTCGACATGATCCGTCCTCTTCCCCCGTCTCTCCCCACCACTCCCCCTGGAGTCGTCGGTTCCCGGTCGTACGACCGTACAGGGCGACAGCCCCTCCCCCGGTGCGCGGGGAGGGGCTGTGCGGAGTCGAGCGCGGTCGGATCGTCACGCCGGGCCGAGCAGGCCGTCAGCACGGAGGGGACAGGCCGTCGACGCGAGCCGAACAGTCCGTCAGTACGAGCCGTTGGCCTGCCAGAAGGCCCAGGCGTCGCAGGGGCTGCCGTACCGCTCGTTCATGTAGTTCAGGCCCCACTTGATCTGGGTGGCCGGGTTGGTCCGCCAGTCGGAGCCCGCGGACGACATCTTCGACCCGGGGTAGGCCTGGACGAGGCCGTACGCGCCCGAAGAGGGGTTGACGGCCCGGTAGTTCCACGTGGACTCGTGGTTCACGATGTTGCTGAAGCACTGGAACTGGCCGCCGGGCACCATCTGCTGGGCGATGGCCTTGACCTCGCCGACCGAGTACGACGCCTGCTGCGGGAAGTCGCCGGCGTCACCGGTGGCGCCGGCCGACGCGCTCTGGGTCCGCGCGGCCGCACGGTCCTTGGCCTCCTGCGCGGCCTTCGCCCGGTCCGCGGCCTTCTCTTCGGCTTTCTCGGCGGCCTTCTGCTTGGCCACCGCGTCCTTGGCGGCCTGCTTGCGGGCCGTCTCCTCCGCCGCCCTGCGTGCCGTGGTGTCCGCCGCGATGGCCTGGACGCTCGCCTGGTGCGTCATCGAGTCGGTCTGCACCTGGGCGAGCTGTCCGGCCGGTAAATCGGCGAGCAGCGTGGAGTCGCCCACCGCCTGGGCGTCGTCGGCGGGCTGTGCGACGCTGCCCTGGGCGACTCCCACGACGGCTCCGACGGTGGTGACGGCGGTCGCCGATGCCACGGCGAAGCCCCTGACCGATATCCGGCTCACACGAATTCCTTCTGCAGTGTCATCGGGTGAAGGGACGACGAACGGCCGAGGGCCGCGCGGGCCCTCGGCTCAGTCGTTCGGTACCGGTCGCCGGCCCAGGTCATGTCCGCGAAGCGGCGTCGGCTGCCCATCGGGCTGCCTAGTACCAGTGGTTGGCCTGCCAGAAAGACCACGCCTCACAGGGACTGCCGTACCGGCTGTCCATGTAGTTCAGGCCCCACTTGATCTGGGTGGCCGGGTTGCTCTGCCAGTCGGAGCCGGCGGACGCGTACTTGCCGGCGGGCAGCGCCTGGAAGAGACCGTAGGCGCCGGAGGAGGCGTTGACCGCGTGGTAGTTCCAGCTGGACTCGTGGTCCACGATGTTGCTGAAGCACTGGAACTGGCCGCTCGGCACCATCTGCGCCGCCATGGCCTGGATCTGCCCGATGCTGTACGAGCCCTGGATCGGGAAGTCGCCCGCGCTGCGGCTGGCCTTGGCCTTGGCCTCCGCGCGGTCCTTGGCGGCCTTCTCGGCGGCCTTCTTCTTCGCGACAGCCGTCTCGGCCGCGGCCTTGCGCGCAGCTTCCTCGGCATCCTTCTTCGCGCCCTCGTCAGCGGCGATGGCCTGGTAGCCGGCCTGCTGCGTGAGGGACGCCGTCTGCACCTGGGCCTGCTGGCCTACAGGGATGTCGGCGAGGAGCGTCGCGTCGCTTGCCGTCGCATCTGCGTCGTTGGCCTGCGCGACGCTGCCCGAGGCAACGCCGACGACGCTTCCGACAGCGGTGACCGCCGTGGCCGAGGCCACTGCGAGTCCCCGGACCGAGATCCGGCTCACACGGTTTTCCTTCCAGCGTCGCCCGCTTCGGTGACCCTGGCGGACGCAATCGTGCCCTTGTCGCTGGTCTCCGAACTGCGGGGTCACGGGAGACACGGGCCCGATGGGCAACTCCCGGTGCGGGAGAGCCGCGTGGTGCACGGGCGGCATGCGACGGTCGATATGGAGTTGACGGTGATGCTCAAGCGGTGCCGTATTGCTGGGGGCACAGGTGTGTCGCATGCGGGGCCTGACAGGACTGAGACTTTGCCGTAACCAGACTGCGTGAGGCAATTCCGAGTTACGTGTGAAAGCTCACACCCTCCGGGACCCTGGGGATTTCTCGAAACCCCCACAAACGCCGGCGCCGCCCGGCTAGGCTCACTGCCTTTGCCGGACGGCGCCAACCACCGCGATACCCCGATAACTTGGGGCAGCTCCTTCAGATCTGCCCATCCTCCAGCATTTCGGTCACTAGTGCCGCGATCTGGGACCTCTCGGACCGGTTCAGCGTCACATGGGCGAAGAGCGGATGCCCCTTCAGTTTCTCGACGACGGCGACCACGCCGTCATAACGGCCGACCCGCAGATTGTCCCTTTGCGCCACATCATGGGTCAGAACCACCCGGGAATTCGCGCCGATCCGGGACAGAACGGTGAGCAGCACATTCCTTTCGAGCGACTGCGCCTCGTCGACGATCACGAAGGCGTCGTGGAGGGAGCGTCCCCGGATGTGGGTCAGGGGCAGGACCTCCAGCATCCCGCGTGCGGTGACCTCCTCGATGACGTCGCGGCTCGTGACCGCGGACAGCGTGTCGAAGACCGCCTGCGCCCAGGGGCCCATCTTGTCGGCCTCGGATCCGGGCAGATAGCCCAGCTCCTGCCCGCCCACCGCGTACAACGGCCGGAAGACCATCACCTTCTGGTGCTGACGGCGCTCCAGGACCGCCTCGAGACCCGCGCAGAGCGCGAGCGCGGACTTGCCGGTGCCGGCCCGGCCGCCCATGGACAGGATCCCGACGTCCGGGTCGAGCAGCAGATCGAGCGCGATGCGCTGCTCGGCGCTGCGGCCCTTGATGCCGAAGGCCTCGCGGTCGCCGCGCACGAGGCGGACGTCCCCGTCGGCGGTGACCCGGCCCAGGGCCTTGCCCCGCTCCGACTGGATGGTCAGACCGGTGTGCACGGGCAGGCCCGCGACCTCGGGCACGTGGATGTGCCCGGCCTCGAAGAGGATGTCCACCTGCTCCCCGGACAGGGTCAGTTCGGACATTCCGGTCCAGCCGGAGGAACCCGTGATGGCGAGTTCGGCGCGGTACTCCTCGGCGAGGAGACCGACCGAGGACGCCTTGATCCTGAGCGGCAGGTCCTTCGACACGACGGTGACGTCGAATCCCTCGGCCTGCAGATTGCGGGCGACCGCGAGGATGCGGGAGTCGTTGTCCCCCAGGCGGTAGCCGGTCGGCAGCACACTGGGGTCCGAGTGGTTGAGCTCGACACGGACGGTGCCGCCGAGTTCCCCGATCGGGATGGGGGCGTCGAGGCGACCGAACTTCACCCGGTAGTCGTCCAGCAGGCGGAGCGCCTGCCGGGCGAAGTAGCCGAGTTCCGGATGGTGCCGCTTGGCCTCCAGCTCCGTGACCACGACGATGGGGAGCACGACCTCGTGCTCGTCGAATCGGGTCAGGGCGTTCGGGTCGGCCAGCAGGACGCTGGTGTCGAGAACATAGGTGCGCCGGTCTGGCATACGGCGCTTTGTGCTGGTCACCACGGAAGGACGTACCCCCTCGGATGAGGTCGGGGAGCGACGGAGTGGAAGCAGGGCCGGGAGGGCGGGAAGAACCAGGCCGGTCCTCGGCCGCTGTGCACGGGCCGAGTACCGGCCCCCCGCTGCTTCTTCCGTGCCGTGACCGCACGGTCGGGCTGGTGCAAAGGGCCTCCCGGGCGGACGGCCCCGTGCCGTCCGCTGAGATCCGACGCCCGTGGTTCGGGTGTCGACCTGCTTGGCTTATGCCCTCGAAAACGCGCCGTCATGCCACGGCATATGACGGCGCGCCGGTGAACTCCGCGTTACTTCCGCCCCGGAAAGGGGTAGACGGGCCGCCCCGAAGGGGCGCACGCGTGCTGCGGCTCAGCCGCCGTAGCGGCGGTGGCGAGCCGCGTAGTCGCGCAGGGCGCGCAGGAAGTCCACCTTGCGGAAGGCCGGCCAGAAGACCTCGCAGAAGTAGTACTCCGCATGAGCCGTCTGCCACAGCATGAACCCGGACAGCCGCTGCTCGCCGCTGGTGCGGATCACGAGGTCGGGGTCGGGCTGGGCGCCGGTGTAGAGGTGGCGGCTGATCAGGTCGACGCTGACGGAGTCGGCGAGGTCCTCCATCGAGGTGCCCCGGTCCGCCGCGTCCACGATCATCGAGCGCACGGCGTCGGCGATCTCCTGGCGGCCGCCGTAGCCGATGGCGACGTTGACCAGTATCCCGTCGACGTGGGCGGTGGACTCCTCGGCCTCCTTCAGCGCGGTCTGCACATGGGAGGGGAGGATGTCGGCCGTGCCGACGTGGTGGACGCGCCAGCGGCCGTCGGCGGCGAGCGTGCGCACGACGTCCTCGATGATGCCGAGGAGCGGGACGAGTTCTTCCTGGGGGCGGTCGAGGTTGTCCGTCGACAGCAGCCAGAGGGTGACGACCTCGACGTCCGTCTCGGTGCACCAGCCGAGGAACTCCTCGATCTTGTCCGCACCGGCCCGGTGGCCGTGCTCGGTCGTGGAACCCGAGGCCTTCGCCCAGCGTCGGTTGCCGTCCATGATGACGCCGATGTGCTTGGGCACCTGAGCGTGGTCCAGGTGGCCTTCCACCCGGCGTGCGTACAACCTGACCAGAAGGCCGCGCAGCTTGTCGCGCAGGTTCACGTGATTGTCAGCCCCTCGAAACGGTGCGGTCCCCGCCGGGCGCAGCCTACCCCTGTGCGGACTTGGGCAAAAAAACGGGCCGGTCCGTGGGGGGGAGACGGACCGGCCCGAGGGGGGGTTTCCACCATAACCCTTCGTGAGTGCTGATGCGCGCATCGGCGCGCCACAACTACTCTCCGCAGTCGATCGACGACGCGGCGGTGACCGTTTCGATCGTCGATCATGGGTGGTTCATGGCTGGAACCCATCTGATTCCCAGGGAAAGCAAGCCGTTCGCCGACGGAAGTCGGGGCTCCGGGGCGCATCCAGCATCGTCCGCCCATCCGCCCGAGCATCCCCCCGACGGGCTAACCCGAGGCGAACCCCGCCTTGACGCGGGCGTCACCGCGCAGCCCCCTCCGCTGCGCGGTGACGTCCACGCAGCTTTGCTCACGCGAATTGCCTCGGTGAGAACTTACGTGAGGGCGAAGGGCGCCAGGAACCGATCGCGATAACGATGTGGAAACCTTGTGAAGGCCACGATCGGGTGGCGGGTCCACGGCCGGCGGGTCTACGGCCGGCGGGCTTCCACGAGGTGGCGGGTGCTGTGCGCCACGAACGGGCCGTCGGCCTCGATCTGTTCGTGCAGAGCGCGGAGCCGGGGCCGGTAGGCGGCCACCGTGAAGCCGGGGACCATCCACACGACCTTGCGCAGGAAGTGCACGACGGCGGCGATGTCGTGGAACTCGACGCGCAGCCGTTCCGCCCGCAGGTCGACGATCTCCAGGCCCGCCGCCTCCGCGCCGGCGCGCTCACGGTCGGGGTGCCGGTTGCTGCTCACCTCCTGCGGCTGCGGCCCGAGGAAGTACTCGACGAGCTCGAAGACGCTGCGGGGGCCCACGTGTTGGCCGAAGTAGGTCCCGCCGGGCCGCAGCACACGGACGATCTCGTGCCAGTGGGGCCGCACCGGATGCCTGCTGCTGACGAGGTCGAAGGCGGCGTCCGCGAAGGGCAACGGGGCGTCCTCCGGGTTCACGACGACCGCGATGCCGCGCGGCCGCAGAAGAGCGGTGGCCTTCGCGGCGTTCGCCGGCCACCCCTCGGTCGCGACGGTGAGGACGGGGGTCTTGGGCGCGGCCCGTTCGAGAGCGAAGTCCAGCACCTCCCCTCCCCCGGTCTGCACGTCCAGCGCGGCGTGCGCGCCCGCCAGCCGCCCGGCCAGCGACATCGCGTACCCCCAGGAGGGCCGCGCCTCGGTCGCCCGCCCCTCGAACCACGAGAAGTCCCAGCCGTCGGTGGGGACGGCGACCCCTTCGGCCACCAGGTCCTCGAAGAGAGCAGACTCGTCGCGCCCGTCGTCCTTCTTCATAGGGGGATCGTCGCAGAGGGCCGGGACCGAGCGCGTGCGAATTTCCCCCACGGACCGGATCCCCGGACTCCGACCCCGGAGAGCCCCCTCACCTCATTCGTCCACCTCGACCGTGACCCGCGCGCCCGCCTCGACGCCCCACCCCGCCATGACCCCCGCCTCCGCCTCCAGCACGTGCCGGGCGCGCGGCCGCGGCAGGCCCAGGCGGCCGGGGCGCATGGTGCGGACGGCGAGGACGGTGAGGTCCGCGGTCAGGTAGGCCACGTCGATGGGGATGCGCATACGGAACGTGTGGATGCCGGAGGCCGGCGTGAGCAGCAGCGCCCCGTCGACGGCGTCCCGCCCCAGCAGTCCCCGGGTGCGCGCCCGGTAGGAGGCGGCGACCTCCAACGGGACGTCCGCGACGGCCCCGCCGTCCCCGTGCACCGTCAACCGGCCCCGCCCGTCACGCCAGCGCCCCATGTCCCACCTTTCGCGTCCCCCAGGGCCTACCCTTCCGACCGTCCGCCGAGTCCGTCCGTGGTCCAGCGAGGTGCGTGATGCGCAAGATCGTCCTGATGATGTCGGTGTCCCTCGACGGGTACATCGAAGGCCCCGGCCACGACATCTCCTGGCACCGCGTCGACGAGGAACTCCACCGGCACATGAACGACGTCGTCCGCGGGCTGGGCGGCCTGCTCTCCGGACGGGTCACCCACGAGCTCATGGCCGGCTTCTGGCCCACTTTCGACTCCGGCCC
The DNA here is from genome assembly GCF_052543235.1 of Streptomyces sp. SAS_272. Taxonomy (NCBI): domain Bacteria; kingdom Bacillati; phylum Actinomycetota; class Actinomycetes; order Kitasatosporales; family Streptomycetaceae; genus Streptomyces; species Streptomyces sp. SAS_272. Next base: position 8,124 of record NZ_JBMNDR010000036.1, read on the forward strand.
CGACGTCGATCCGGACGGGGCCATGGCCGAGTTCGCCGGCATCTGGCGGGAGATCCCGAAGTACGTGTACTCCCGGACCCTGCAGCACGCCGACTGGAACACGGTGATCGTCCGGGAGGTCGTGCCCGACGAGGTCCGCGCCCTCACCCGGCAGCCGGGCGGGGACCTGGGGCTCGGCGGGGCCGACCTCGCCGCGGCCTTCCTGGACCACGACCTCGTCGACGAGATCCGCCTGTACGTCCACCCCGTCCTCGTCGGCCGCGGCAAACCCCTGTTCCCCCACCCCGACACCATGACGCCCCTCACCCTGCTCGAGTCCCACGCCTTCGGCAACGGAGTCGTCCTGCTGCACTACCAGCGGGAGGGTGAAGAGGGCATGCAGACCGGCGGGGAAACACCGGTCGCATAGCCGAACCCGGCTTTACACTTCCTTGGTTCGGGCAAAGCCCCGGCCAAGTCCGCGGCCGGGCGACGGGGAAGGACGGCGAGACATGGCGTGGGACGAGTGGGAGCAGTTAAAGACCGCCGCGGCCGAACGGTCCGCGACAGGTATGCAGTTGAACCACATCCCACCGGACCCGGGCAGCGGCGGTACCGGGGATCTGGTGGTCAACCAGGACGATCTCGGTGCCGTCGGTCATGACGCGCACACGCTGTTCGAGGATCTGCGGGTCGGGGCCGATATCGCCGGTGCCGGCGCCGACAAAGAAGGCGCGGGGACCACGCAGCAGGCCGCCGCGTCGTTGCAGTCCCACGGCTTCACGTCGGGCGGAGCGCTGAAGACGACCGTGGACGTCTGGACGTCGCAGCTCAAGACGGTGCTCCAGGCCTGCGCACACATATCCGACCACCTCGACTTCAGCAAGAAGCTGCACGCCGAGGACGACGCCAAGATCGGGGCCGTGCTGCTCGCCGACAACGGCTCCGCCCTGCCCGTGTCCGAGATCAGCAAGTACTTCCGGTAGGGGGAGCGCAGTGGCCCTTACTTACACGGATCTCGTCGAGGTCGACCTCGGCAAGCTCGGTTCCGCGGTCTCCGACTGGAAGAAGAGCGTGGACATGCTCAAGACGGCGGCGGAGAACGCCCGCAAGGGCATGCAGGCCAAGTCGGACAAGGCCCGGTGGGCCGGCGTGAACGCCACGGTAACCCGGGAGTTCGTCACCAAGACGGCCAAGGAGATCTCCGACCTGCACGTCGAGGCCGACAGCATTCACACGGTGCTCGTGGACGGCCACACGGAACTGGTCGCCTTGCAGAAGAAGATCAGGACCGCGGTCCAGCAGGACGCACCGACTCTCGGAGTCCGTGTCGAGGACATCGGCGAGGGCAAGGTCCGCTGCTTCTTCCCGCACGTCCGGGGTGACACCGACGAGCGCACTCAGGAACAGCTCGACGCCAAGCAGGAGTTGGAGGACCGCGTCAACCGGTTGGTCGCGCACGCCTCCGAGATCGACGCGTCCCTGGCCCGCGCGCTGGCCAAGAGCCACGGCGGCGACAAGCACAACGCCGGTCACGCGTCGTACGAGTCCCTGGACGACGCCCAGGCCGAGCGCGCGGTCGAACTGGCCAAGCTCGGACCGAAGATGACCGACAAGCAGTACATGGAACTGAACTCCATCATGCGGTTCAACGCCACGGACGCCGACTTCTCCACGGACTTCTACACCTCGCTCGGCGGCCCGAAGGAGACGCTGGAGTTCTACGGCCGCATGTCGCTGGACGGCACGATGGGAGACGACAAGGAGCGGCTCGCCCTCACCCGGCAGCTTCAGCGGAACATGGGGCTGGCCCTGGCCTCGGCGACCGACCCCGACAACAGGTCACACCTGCCGGCGAGCTGGTCCTCGGAATTCCGCAAGCTGGGCGCCCAGCGGGTCGAGCTGTACCCCGGCGCGGGCAGCGCGCCGTACGGCTACCAGCTCCTCGGCGGAATCCTGCGCTACGGCAACTACGACGCGAGGTTCATCAACCCCATCGCCGAGCACATAGTGCAGCTGCACAAGAAGGACCCCTACCGGTTCGTGGAGAACAAGCCCACCGTCGGCGGATCCGACCGCGACTGGGGCTTCAACCCGTCCGGCAAGAACGGCAACGGATACGACCCCCTGACGAGCGTCCTGGAGGGCCTCGGACACAGCCCCGAGGCGGCGAAGAAGTTCTTCACCGACCCGCCGACCGTCTACCGGGCAGACGGCACGGCCGACAAGAACGGCGCCCTCCCCTACCAGGACTACTTCGAGGCCCTGAACGACAAGGACTTCACGTGGGCCCCGGACAGCCTCGCCCACCCCTCCAGCGACGAGGCGGCACACGCCCGCGAAATGGGCCCGGACGCCCTCGGCCACGCCCTCGAAGCAGCGACGACGGGCTCCGCGTGGGACGCCGACCCGCCGGTGCTGCACCGGGACGAGCAGACGGCGGACATCATGGAGAAGGTCATCAACCGCTACAACGTCGCCTCGGACCACGGGCCGCCTCCCGAGGTCATGAAGGACAGCCTGGCCCGCATGGGCGCGGCGTACATCGACGACCTCAACTACTCGATCATGGACTTCGGCAAGGCGGGCGACGAGCTGGGCCGCGCCCGGATCTTCGGCGACAGCAGCGACGGTTCAGCGCACAGGAGCTTCGGTGAACAGGGGGCGCGGAATTTCATGATGCTGGTCGCCGGGGACGAGGAGGGATACCAGACGTTGTCCGCTGCCCAGCAGGTCTACACGGCGAGCGGACTCGCGTCCCATGAGGGCGCCCGTGACGACGGAATCGCCTTCGCTCACAACTCGGCCAAGGCGAACGGCATCCTCGACGAATCCCGGGCACACCAGATTCGCGAGGACTTCAAAGACGACGAGACCGCCCGAAACCTCGCGATGGAAAAGCAGGGCGAGTGGCGCAAGACGTTGGCGTCGGGAGGTGTCGCGGCAGGTGTCGCGGCTGTGACGGCAGGCGCGACGGCTGTGTTCCTGGGACCGGCTGCCGGAGTGGTAGCCGCCACCGCGGTCCCGGTCGTCGTGGAGGTCGTCGGGTCCACCCTCGACACCGGATACGGAACTCACACACTGCAATACCTTGAGGACAACGAGTACAAGAACGATCCTGAGGCACTGCGGTCGGTGCAGGGCCTCGAGGCCGCCGGCGAGCGCGGAGCCTGGGTGCCTGTCAACAACTACGCCGACACCATAGGTATGACCCAGGCAGAAAAACTTGAGCTCAACCGGGAGATCGAGGGTTCGTACAGGGATGGGAAGGACGCCATCTCGGACGCGGAGAAGGTGTCGCAGTGAAGCCCGTTCGAAAGATGCTTGCGTCCCTCTGCGCGCTCGCCGCGGTACTGGCCATGCTCTCCGCGTGCTCCGGCTCGAAGGACGGCGACGGCAGCAAGGACAGGAATGACGCCCCGATCGGCTGGAGCACCTGCAACGCGCTGTTCGGCGCCGACCGGATCGACGCCCTCCAGGACGCGATGGGCGAGGGGACCCTGGAGACCCTGAACTCTTCCATCCCGGTGGACGAACTGATGTCCGGCCGGGCTGACCTCACCCGGCGCTGGGAACCCGGCAAGGAGTTGAGCCTGCGCACCAGGGACCACCCTTGCGAGCTTGGCGTGGACAACACCAACAGGCGGTTCAACTCGTATGTGACCTGGGCATTGGAGACGCCGGAGAAAATCAAGGCCGGTAAGTCGGGGTCCGGTTGGGACCCTGTGGGCAGCGACGTCTACGTCAAGCGGGAGGACGCGGGCCTGCACTTTGCCGCTGTGTTCCCCTGCAAGATCAAGGATTCCCACGAGAGCCAGGAGGCCGACCTCCCCTTCGAGGTGGAGACCGAGGTCAAGAACGTGCCCGACTTCGACACCGAGCTCCTAGGCGAGATGACCGCCCAGTTCGTCCGTGCATTGGCCGAAGGGCTGCCGTGCACCAATGACCTGCACGTCCCGGCCGCTCTGTGAGTCCGCAGGTGCACCTGACCGCCGTTCACCGCTTCTGCTCCGTCGGCGGATGGTGCAGGACCTCGTTGCCCGGGCGGCCCGCCGGCTCGTTGCGGCAGGCCGCTCTTCAGGTCGCCGTCACGTCGGCCTGCGTGCGCACTCCGGCTTTTCCGCTCGGCGGGTGGGCGGTGGGACGGAGAGGATGTCCGGCTCCGGCGGGTAGTGGGTGGCGCACGTCCGGCACGCGTACACCACGAAACCGGGCCCCGAGTTCTGGTGGACGACTCCGACCACGACCGGCGTCTCGGTGGTCACCTCGCAGCGCACACACATCCGTACCGGCGGGCGGGGGCCCCTGCCCGCCGTGCTCGTCACGCCGCCCTCTCCGCGCCCACGACGTGCCGGTCCAGGTCGATCCCGAAGTCGGCCGCCATGACCAGCGCCACACGACGCCGTGACTGGCGCGCCCGCTCACGCTCCCGTTCCCGATGTGTCCGCTCCGCCGCGAGCAGATACGGGCGGACGGGGACGGTGGCAGCGCCGTCGAGGAGTTCGGGCAGCCCGTACGGGGACCGGAGCGCGGGAAGCCGGACGGCTGCCGGGCCGGGCCTCGCCGAGATGCGGGCGGAAACGGGCGCGGGCGGGCGTGTGCCTGCTCGACGCCGCCCGGTACCGGGCGCGCACACGCCCAGGATCCAGCGCAACAGCGCGTGGATAATGCTCACTGTCATCAGCTCCTCAGAGGCTGGTGGCCATGCCCCGGGACCGTTCGCGCGGTCGCCGGGGTCTCTGCTGCACCTGACCTTACTAAGCAATGTAGAGCTATGCATAGCTCTCTAAAGATTCGCGTAGCTCGGCCCCGGCTTACGTTGCCCTTGTGAGTGACCGCAGTGAGGTGCCCGAATTCAGCCCGCAGGGGTCCCAGCTCATCTATGTCGCCGTGGCCGACCACGTCGAGGCGAGGATCCGCAGCGGAGAGCTCCAGCCCGGCGTCCGGCTGTCAGCCGAACGCGATCTCGCACAGGAATACGGCGTCGCCTACCTCACCGTCCGACGGGCAGCTCAGGTTCTGCGCGACCGGGGACTCATCGAGACGGTGCACGGTCGCGGCACGTTCGTCGCCGACCCGCTGCCCGAGTCCGGGAACGGTGAGCCGCCGCAAGAGTGACGCTCAGCTCGTCGTGCGGGGAAAGGTGACCTCCACTCGGCGGTTCTTCTTGCGGCCCGCCTCGGTCGAGTTGTCGGAGATGGGGTACTGCTCGCCGTAGCCGCGCACTTCGAAGGTGATCTTCGGGTCGTTCAACTCGCCCGCCAGCTCCGCCTGGACGGCGTCCGCCCGCTGCTTCGACAGGACGTCGCCGTGCGCGGAGGAACCCAGGTTGTCGGTGAACCCGAAGACCCGGACCAGGGTGGTGTTCTGCTTCTTGATCTCGGCGGCGATCGTGGTGATGCGCGCCTTCGCCTCCGCGCCGAGCTTCGCGCTGTCCTTGCCGAAGAGGACTTCCGCCTGGAGCGCGAACGTCACGTCGGCGTTGGTGTCCTCCCGGCGTTCGTCGCCCGTCTCGTCCTCGACGACCTGCTTGATGTCGAGCACCTTGGGCTCGGCGAGCGTGCCGCCCTCGGGGAGCTTGAGATCGGGGTCGTTGGCGTCGACGTCCACGGGGGCGGACGCGGTGGGTTCGGTGCCGGGCGGGACGCTGGGGGTGTCGGCCCGGGCCGGGGCGGGGGCGACGAGCACGGCGGCGACGGCGAGAACGGCGAGGGTGAGACGGGACGGGAGGGGCCGGGTGCGAGTGCGGGGCATGGGGGGCCTCACCCGGAGATGGTGATGGAGGCCGAGGCGAACGTCGGCAGCTGGAACATGACGTCGGCGGTCCCCGCAGGGGGCGCGGGGAACTGCATGAAGACGGCGAGGCTTTCCCCGGCCTTGATCGTCGAGAATCCCGAGGTCGTCAGTGGCCGCCCGTCCGTGTCTCGGAGGACGTAATACCTTTTCTTGCCCTTGGGGTCGACGAGGGTGGCTCCGCCCAGCGACCCGCCATTGCGGATGATCTCGGTCTCGTTGCCGCTCAGCGCGGACGGGACCACGACGCTCTTCGCGCCGTCGTTCTTCAACGAACCGTTCAGCGTGACGAACCCGCCGGCATCGCGCTCGGCGGAGGTGATGTCGAGGATCAGCCCGTTCGATCCCCTCATCTCGGCCAGCGGCGTCTCCGCCTGCCCTTCCTGGGCACTCGGCTTGGAGTCGCCGGCGCGGGAGGGCGACGAGGAACTGTCGGGCCGCTTGTCGTCGTCACCGCCCCCGCCGCAACCAGCGGCTCCGAGTGCGAGACCGGCCGCCACGGTCACTGCGACCATCCCCTTGCGGGCCTTCGTCGTGAACCGCATGCCCATGTCTGTGCTTCCTTCGTCGCTCGGCGTTCGCTTGTCAGTCGACCAGATGGACACGGAAGAGGTCCTGAGGCTCCGGCAGGTCCGCGGGCTCATCCGCATCCGGCGTCCAGTTCCCGTCGTCGCAGCTGAGTTGTGGCAGCACGTCGTCCTCCGCGTCGTCGCCGGGTTCTTCGAAGGTACAGAGAGGGTCGATCTCGGCGGACGCGGTGGCCTTGGACCGCACGTTCTCCGTACCGGGCACGATGGAGTCTCCGACGGTCTTGTCGGTCTGCACGCCGACGGTGAACCTCAGTCCGTCCTGCTGACAGCTGTCCACGCTCGCATCGTTCTGCGCCGCCAGGTCGTACGCCCGCCAGCACGAGGGGGTGAGCCCCTCGGCGACGCCGTGGAAGATGTCCGACCACTTCGTCGGGTCCTTGACGTTCAGCACCCACAAATCAGCGAGTTGGTCCCTGGTGTCCTGGGCCGCCGCGAGCGCCGCCGCGTCCGCCGCCGTCTGCGCACCGTTGCGGTTGGCCGCGGCCTGCCCGACCGCGAGGTACGCGAGCGCGAGAAAGAGCAGGCCCGCCACCACCGTGATGTAGATGGGGAAAGCCTGCCCTACGTCACCGCGCCCGCGCGGCGTCCTCAACCGCCGGTGACCTCGGCGATCTTCGCGGTGATCGCGTCCTTGATTGACTGGCCGATGTCCGTGCCCGTGATCGCCAGGACGATCGCCACGACCACGGCGATGATGCCCAGGTACTCCACCGCGGTCTGGCCGCTGTCGTTGCGGCGCGCTCGGGACTGGACACGGGCGACGACCGTGTTGATCCACTGGGTCATGCTGTTCCCCTCCGGGTGTCGCGTGACCGGCTCGCTGGGTGCCGGTGCCGCTGTCGGCACTCCGAGCGTAGGCCTGGACGCCGGTTCCCGTGGAGGGCCCGCGGGCCCAATCCCGGGCCCAATTCCATACCGCACGGCCGTTCCGCCGCCCCCTCGTCACCCGTCACCCCACCCCTCGGTGCGCGGCGCCGGGAGTCGTGCCGAGCCACGTGGCCGTGGCTTCGGAGCGGCTGGCGCAGTGGAGCTTCGCGAAGATGCGGTTGATGTGGTTCTTGACCGTCTTCTCGCTGATGAAACAAGTGGCGGCGATCTGTTGGTTGTTCATGCCCGATGCGATCAGGTCCATGATCTCCGCCTCCCTCGCGCTGAGTCTGCTTCTCGTCCGGGATTCCCGTTCCCGTGCACGTTCCACTTCCCCTTCACGCTCCCGTGTCGACTGTCCCACAAGGGGTTGCATCTGCGAAAGCTGGTTCGACGAAGTCGCCGGAAATAGGGGTAGTGGGTCCGTTTCTGCGTGTGCAGTCGCATCGCTGTAGAGGTGCGCCATCACCGCCGTCGCCGCCGTCGGAGTGAGGTGGGCGCGGCCCTGGGTGACGTCCCGTACCGCCGACGCCAGTTCCTCGGGGGTGAACTCGCCGTGGACCAGGTATCCGCCGGCCCCGCCCCGCAGGGCCGCCCGGACGATCTCGGCCTCGTGGCTGTACGTCAGCATCACGACCCGTGCGATCCGCGCCAGGTGCGGAAGGGCCGCGAGGCCGTCGACGCCGGGCATGCGGACGTCGAGGAGGACGACGTCGGGGCGGTGCCGTACGGCGGCCTCGTAGGCCTCGCGGCCGTCCGCCGCCTCCGCGACGACCGTGATGTCCTCCCGGCCGGAGAGGAGAGCGCTCAGACCCGCGCGGACCACCGGGTTGTCGTCGGCCACGACGACCCGCACGGGGGCGGGGCGCGAGGGAGGCGGGAAGAGCGGCTGCACCGTGGCGGGGGGTGCGGGTGGGTCCGGCATGACGTGGGTTTCCTTCGGGTGCGGGGAGTCGTTCACGGGCGGGACGCCGTCAGGGGAAGTTCGAGGCGGACTTCGGTGCCCCCGGGGTGGGCGCCGCGGCCGATGTGGATGCGGGCGCCGATGGCGGCGGCCCGCTCCACCATGCCGACCAGGCCGAAGTGACCGGATCGGCGAAGTTCTTCGAGCGTGGTGCCGTCGGGCAGGCCGCGGCCGTCGTCGTAGACGCTGATGCACAGGCGGTCGCCGTGGACGCCCGCGTGCACGGCGACGCGGGTCGGGTCGGCGTGGCGCCGGACGTTGTCCATGGCTTCCGAGGTGATCGTGAGGAGATGGCGGGCCACGGCCGGCGGCACGGGAAGCGTCGCCCGGTCGCCGGTGGCGTGGTAGCTGGCCGCCAGGCCCGTGCGGGCGGCGAAGTCCCGGGTGCGGGCTGCCAGTTCGGGCAGGACGTCGACGCCCCGAGCGGTGTCCTGCGGCTCCTCGCGGCGCAGGTCGGTGAGGAGTTCGCGGGACTCCGCGGCGGCCTGACGTGCGGCGCCCGCGATCAGTTCGGCGTGCCGGCGCACCCGGGCGGGATCCATGTCGGGCGAGCCCGCCGAGCGGGCCAGGGCGTCCGCGGCGAGCGCCACGCCGTGCAGCGTCTTGGCGACCGAGTCGTGCATCTCCCGGGCCAGCCGGGCGCGTTCCGCGGCGACCGCCTCGGTGACGGCGAGGCGCGCCTTGACGTCGGTCAGCGCGTGCGTCGCCGCGCCGAAGCGGAGCATCAACCCGCGCAGGGTGGAGCCCATGGCCCCCGTGATGACGCAGAGACCGGGCAGCAGCAGCCGTTCCGCCACGCTCACGTCCGGCCCGTGCCGCAGCGCCGCGTGGACGAGCAGCAGGATCAGCGACTGGAGGGAGGCGAAGCAGGCGGCGCCCCGCCACCCGTAGACGATGCCTGCCAGCAGAGGGGTGCAGACGCTGACATAGGCCAGCGTCGTGCCCGGGCCCGCGGAGACCAGCAGCAGAGCGCCGAGGAGGGTGTCCGCGACGAGCAGCGAGGGGTGCTTCAGCAGGAGGGGGCCGAAGCGCTCCCAGTCGCGGAAGAGGACGTACGAGCCCATGAAGGTGACGACCACCGCCGCCCCCACCAGTCGGACGCCCATTCCCGGGGCCGCGTTGAGGAGGGCCGCCGGGGACGCGACGGCGATCATGGCAAGGCGGAAGCCGAAGACCTGGCGGGACATCGCCTGTAGCGCGTTGACCTGGATCGGAATGGGTGTGGGCGGCTCCGTCGCCGGCGGCTTCACCCGCCTCCTCGGCAGCCTGCCGCGCGACTTCTTGCACACTTTCGCGAACGCCGTCGTGAACGCCGTCGTCGCTGCCGAGGTCTTCGCAGGCGCCGTCGTCGGCGCCGGGGGCGTCGCTGCCGTGGTCGTCGTCGCCGTCATCGCCGTCACCCACCCGCCTAGTCGCCCGTGAGCGGGCTGAAGTCCGTGCCGGAGCCGAGGAGCAGGCCTGCGCCGAGGAGGAGCATCGTCGCCGGGACCATGAACGTGGTGATCATCAACGTGGCCCTCGGGACTGCACGGGCGGCCTTGCGGCGGGCGTTCTGGGCGTCCGTTCGGCGCATGTCCTTGGCGATCGACACGAGCGTGTCCACGATCGGCGCGCCCAGTTCCTCGCCCTGCTGGAGGGCGGTGACGAACATGGCCACCTGTTCGGAGTCGTTGCGAAGGCGCAGTTCGGCGAAGGCCTGCCGCCGGCTCACCCCGAGGTCCATCTGCCGCAGGGTGATGCGGATCTCGTCCGCCCAGGGCCCTTCGTACTTCGACGCGACGCGGTCGAGGGCCTGCCGGAAGCCCAGCCCGGCGCTCACCACGACGGCGAGGACGTCCAGGAAGTCGGGCAGCGTCCGCTCGATCACGTCCTTGCGGATCCTGATCGCCGCCCAGATGCCGACCTCGGTCCAGAACGCGGCGAACGCGAAGAGCAGCAGGGCCACGACGATCCTGCCCTGCAGCAGGAACACGAGCCCGCCGAAGCCGCCGAGAGCGCCGTACACCGCGCGGCGCGCCGCGTAGCGGTCGATGGTCAGGCCGCCCGGGTTGCCCGCCAGATCGATCTTGCGGCGGTACCTGGCGACCTGCTTGGTGCCCATCAGACGCAGTACGGCCGGGGCGTACCGCATGCCGAGCCGGTCCACGACGGAGTCGACCGCGCCGGTGCGGGTCGCGCCGACCTCCAGGGCCAGGGCCAGGTCCGGCGGAAGCTTGGCGTCCGCCCGGTACATGCGGATGCCGGCGAAGGCGCCCCAGACGGCGAGGCCCATGACGAGTGCGAGCAGTAGTTCCATGACGCGCGTTCCTTCCCGGCCGCTCAGACGTCGATGCGGGACATGCGGCGGATGAGGACGAAGCCGACCGCGTACAGGGCGAAGGCGATGATGACGGCGCCCTGCCCGACCGGGGAGCCGGTCATGCGCTCCAGGGCGCCGTCCTTGACGCCGTTCATGAGGAAGAGGGAGCCCACCCCCAGCACCGGCACCGCGTACGACGTCATGTTGACCTGGGACAGTTGGGTGCGCACCTCGCGCCGGGTCTCCTTGCGTTCCTCCAGCGTCTCCGTCAGGTTGCGCAGCGCGCCGACGACCTGGCCGCCGGCCCGGTTGGAGAGGACCAGGGTGGTGACGAGGACGACCAGTTCGCGGGAGGGCAGGCGCTCGGCGAGTTCGCCGAGGGCGTCGTCCATGGAGTGGCCGACGGCCAGCTGGTTGGCGACCTTGCCCAGTTCTTCACCGGCCGGCGCCTCCAGCTCGTCCGCCGCCATGCCGATCGCGGTGCGCAGCGCCAGCCCGGCATGGGTCGCGTTGGCCAGTATGCGGGCCAGTTCGGGGAGTTGGTTGATGAACTTCTCGATGCGTTTCTGACGCTGCCAGGTCAGGAACTGCCAGGCCGCCCACACGCCGAGCAGGCCGGCGATCGGTCCGAAGAAGGGGGCGAGGGTGGCCTGGCCGACGAGCCACAGGCCGGCCACCGCGGCCAGCAGGTAGACGGAGAACTCGCCCGGTGTCACGTCCAGACCCGTCGCCGCGAGCTTCCGTTCCAGCCTGCGGCCCGTCCCGGTGCCGCGCAGCCGCCGGTCCAGGGTGTGGAAGCGCCGTCGGCGGCCACTGCCGTGCACCTGCCCCGCGGAGGTCAGGCGTTCCACCAGTTCGGCGCGCTGGGCCCGGCCCCGGGCGTAGGCGTGCAGGCCGGCGACGGCCAGGGCGCAGGTCAGCAGGGCCACACCGGTGGTGAGGGCGATGAGGGTGTCGAGGTCCATCAGCGTTACCGGGCTTCCCTTGTGGTCAGTTCGAGTGCGTCACGCGCGACCCCGAACGCCTGCGGGATCGGCTGGCTCGCCATGTAGAGCCGGTCCGCGGTGCGGCGCGGGAGGGGGAAGTACTCGAAGGCGCCGTCGATACGGCCTTCGGCGCTCATCGGCCGGGCGTTGAAACGGGCGATCGTCGCCAGCCGGTACGGCTCTCCGCCGTGGCTGTCCAGCAGGGCGATCTCGGTGACGCGGCGGGCGCCGTCGGCGAAGCGGGTGAGCTGGACGACGACGTCCACCGCGCTGTTGATCTGGTCGTGCAGCGCGACGAAGGGGATCTCGACGTCCGACATCGAGGCGAGGGTCTGCAGCCGCATCAGCGCGTCCTCCGCGCTGTTGGCGTGGACCGTGGCGAGGGAGCCGTCGTGGCCCGTCGACATCGCCTGGAGCATGTCGAGGGACTCGCCGCCGCGGACCTCGCCGACGACGATCCGGTCGGGGCGCATCCGCAGGGAGTTGCGGACCAGGTCGCGGATGGTGATGCGGCCGTTGCCCTCCACGTTCGGCGGGCGGGACTCCAGGCGGATCACATGGGACTGCTGGAGCTGCAGTTCCGCCGAGTCCTCGATGGTGATGATGCGTTCGCCGTCCGGGATCAGGCCGGAGAGCGCGTTCAGCAGCGTCGTCTTGCCGGTGCCGGTCGCGCCCGAGACGATCACGTTGAACTTCGCCTGGACCAGCCCGGCGAGCAGGTACAGCATCTGCTCGTCCAGCGAACCGAAGCCGACCAGTTCGTGCAGGGTGAAGGAGCGCGGGAAGCGGCGGATGGTGAGGATGGGACCGGTGAGCGACAGCGGCGGGATGATCACGTTGACGCGTTCGCCGGACGGGAGGCGGGCGTCGACCATCGGGTTCGTCTCGTCCACCCGCCGGTTGACCGTGGAGACGATGCGTTCGATCGTCTGCATCAGCTGGTCGTTCGACGCGAAGCGGAGCGGAAGCTGCTCCACCCGGCCGCTGCGTTCGACGAAGATCGCGTCCGGTCCGTTGACCATGATCTCGGTGATCGACGCGTCCTCGAGCAGTGGTTCCAGGATGCCGAGGCCGAGCGCCTCGTCGACGACCCGGCGGATCAGCTGCGCGCGCTCACCCGTGGACAGCACCGGTCCCTCGCGGCTGATGATGTGCCCGAGAACCCGCTCCAGCCGCGCGCGGCGTTCGGCCGCCGCCAGCGCGCTCATCTCGGCGAGGTCGATCTCCTCCAGCAGCTTGGCCCGGTAGGACGTGACCATGTGGCCGTCCTCGCCGCGCCCGCCGTGCTCGTCGGGGGAGGTGATGCGCGCCCGCAGGCTCATCTCCGGTTCCTCCTCGTGGACTTCGTTTCGATCTCGTGGGCTGTGCGGACGGCGGGGTCCGGGCGGCCGGCGGCGTCCGCACCGGCGTCGGTCAGTGGTCGAGTGGCATCGTGGCCGTCCTGTGGGCCTCTCCGAATCCGATGCCGGGGATGACGGACGGGATGACGACGGTGGAGGTGACCCGGACCTCCTTGTCGGAGTACGACGGCGGCGCGCAACTGGCGTTCAGCCAGCTGCTGACCGCCCGCGCGCAGTCCCCGGCGTAGTCCTCGCGCAGGGACGCGCTGCGCGCCCCCGTGCGCGCCGCGGTCCCGGCCTGCTGTGCCGCGTACGCGACCAGCCCCAGCTGGACGGCGGCCAGCGCGACGGCGAGGAGAACGGGCAGGAAGCCCAGGTACTCGATGGCCGCCTGGCCCCGGTCCCGTCCGCTTCCGCGCCACCGGCCCCGCCCCCGCTCCCCCGCCCTTCCCCGGTCCCGCTCTCGTCGCCGGTCCCGCGCGGGGTCCCCCTCCCGTCCTCGCCTTCGGTACGCCATCTCAGTCGCCGTCCTCTTCCTCGACCGCGCCCGCGTGGGCGCGCACCGGGAACGGGAAGTCGATCAGACCCGGGACCAGGACGGGGACGTGCAGCGTGACCTCGGCCGTCACGAAGCCGCTGCCCCCGCAGCTCACCTCGGCGCCGCTCTCCCACGCGTCCCCCAGCTTGTCCCTGCCCGCCTGCGCGCAGGCCGCCGACCGCGCCCCCGGATGCGCCGCCGTGCCCGCCCGCACCGCCTCGTCGGCAGCATTCCCCGCGAGCGTGTACGTGTATCCCAGGAGGACGAACTGCCACACCACCACCAGGGTCACGATGATCGTCGGGAGCATGCCGAGGAACTCGACGGTGACCTGGCCCCGGTCGCCCGCGAGGAGCCCCCTCGTCCGCGGTGCGCTCATCTCACTCCCTCCGCCGCCGGAATCCGGCCGGCCCCCGGTCCGCGCCGCGCGCGCGTCCGCCGCCGCGGCGCACCAGGGCCGTCTCCGCCGCCTTGACCAGCCCGAGCTCCCCCGCGAGAGCCCAAAGGGCCTGCCGGACGGCGCCCTTGGCGTCGAGGGCGTCCACCCGGCCGGCGTCGACCGCGGCCTGCAGCTCCCGGAAGTTGGCGGGCACGGTGGTCGCGGCGACCGCCGTGCCGGTGATCTTCTGGATGAGCGGCGGCTGGATCTCCGTCCCGCGGGTGTGCCGGTTGACGACGACGGTCGTCTCCTCGGCCTTGCGGATCTGCAGCCGGTCCCACATGCGCACGGTGCGTTTGGCGCCGCGCACGGCGACGACGTCGGGGTTGGTGACGAGCAGGGCGCGGTCGGCGAGTTCGACGGCGGCGGCGCCGGCGCCGGCCAGCTGGGCGCCGCAGTCCACGACGACGACCTCGTACCGGGCGCGCAGCGCGCCGAGGATCTGACGGGCGGCCCGGTCGGTGACCTCCTCGCCGCGCTCGCCCTCGCCGGGGGCGAGCAGGAGCGCCACTCCGCTGTCGTGCCGGAAGACCGCCTCGGCGAGGATGCGGGGCGAGATGTCGGCGATGGCGGCGAGGTCGACGACCGAACGGCGGAACTGGACGTCCAGGTAGGAGGCGACGTCACCGGCCTGGAGGTCGAGGTCGACGAGAGCGGTGGGACGGCCGGACGCCTGGGCCGCGAGGGCGAGCTGGACGGCCGTGAGGGTCGCGCCGACGCCTCCCTTCGCGCCGCTCACGGTGACGACGGTGCCGCCCACGCCGGTGAACACGTCGCCGCCGTGACCGAGATGCCGCCGTACCCCGACCGACCAGGTGGCGACGGCCTGCACGCGGTTCGCGAGGTCCTCGTAGTTCAGCGGCAGGGTGACCAGGCCGCGCGCGCCGGCGTCCATGGCGGCGGCGAAGAGGCCGGGCCCGACGTCGGTGGTGACGAGGACGACGCCGACCGCCGGGAAGCGCAGGGCGACCTCGCGGACGAGTTCCAGCGCCGGCACCGGGCCGATGCGCTCGTGGACGACGACGACCTCGGGGAGCTCGTCGACCGACTCCGCGGCGAGCCGGGCGAGGGTGTCCACCAGCTGGGTGGAGTCGGCGACCGGGGCGACCGGCTCGGCGTCGGGGAGCTGGCTGAGCAGGGTGGTGAGGGAACGGACCGCGTCCGCGTCGCCTACGGCCGGGAGGATCCTCGTGGGCATGGGCGGCGGCCTCTCACTTGTCCGTGGCGAGTTCGTACGTACGGTCCTTGTCGGGGATCGTGGCGCTGCCGCCGGGCGCGACGAGGGCGAGGCGGACGCGCTTGGCGAACGACTCCGCGTACGTGATGCGCTGGGCGTCGAGGGTCGACAGCGCGAAGGTGATGGGCACCGCGTCCTTGGGCGACTGGCTGCGGTTCTTCTCGTCCGGCTCGAGGGCGGTCAGCTCGCCGACGTCGAGGACCCGGGCGTTGGTGACGATGATCTTCGACTGGTCGGGGTCGCTGTCGCGGGCGCCCTCGAAGGTGGCGTAGACGTTGACGGACGAGCCCGCGGTGATCTTGCCGGCCACGCCGGTCGCCGCGTCGATCATGATGGCGACCTCCTGCTGACCCGGCTGCAGGGCGGGCTGGTCGACGATCATGTCGCTCTGCAGCAGGGAACCCTTCCGCAGCGTCGTCACGGCGATCTTCCCGCGGATGGTGGCGAGGTCGGTGACGGCGTTCTCGGAGAGCCAGCGCTCCGGCATCTCTATCTTCTTGAACTGGCCCGCGCTCAGGGCCGTGTAGGGCGCGACGTCGGAGCGCAGCTCGTACGCGGTGACCTCGGGTCCGACCTTGGACTTCACGTCGTCGATGACGGAGAGGACGCCGGTGAAGGCGCCGAGGGCGCACACGATCGACAGGATGAGCAGAATCACGCCGCGGCGCTGACGGGAGTTCATGAGCCGTACAACCTCGTCGGGAGTCGGGTCGGGCGGACGGACGGACGGGAACGATCGGGCGGAGCGGAGGGGCGAAGGAGCGAAGCGGAAGGCGCGGAGGGAACCGGGCGGCGGGCGGGCGGCGCCGTCTCAGCCGCCCGCGGTGAGCTCGCGGGCGGAGCGGACGGCGAGTTCGGAGGCGGACGGCGGGGTGGCGGAGCAGAAGACGCAGCGGTCACCGATGACGTCGATGCCGCACCAGTGGCACACGCCCTGGCGGACCGAGGCGACCAGCTGGTAGAGGACGGACAGGTCGGGCAGGTAGGCGCAGAACTCGATCGCCTTGCCGGTGCCCCACCAGTCGGCGGACTCGGCGGGCAGTTCCGTCTCCCGCAGCCCCTGCACCCGCCAGGCGGGGGCGAGCACGTCCGTGACCCAGTCGGACTGCAGATTTCCGCAGGCGACGAGCAGCCAGGTGCCGAACTCGGGTCCCGGCAGCACCGTTTCGGGGGTGGCCTTCACGAGTTCCGGCTTGGGGTGGGCCAGCACGCCGAACTGGCTGCCGGGCACCCATGACCGGGCATGCGACTTCAGGCCGACGCCGGGCACCCGGTCGAGCCGGGCGACCGAGCCGAGGAGGGCGCCCGCGTGGAGGTAGTGAGTGAGCAGCCGGCCCGCCGAGGCGAGCACGCCGGGACCGAGGTCGCAGGAGGCGAGCTGACGCAGCTGGCGGACCAGGACGGCGACGGCGAGCGGCGGGAGGTCGGGGCGGAAGAGGGCGATGCGGTCGCTCTCGAGGAGGGAGCGGATGGTGTGCAGCCGCTGCTCCACGGCGGTGGGCACGGCCCGCGAGTACACGACGATCAGATGTCCGTGCTGGTCGACGAGCGACTGGACGGCCGCGAGGGCGTCCTCCAGCGGCTGCTGGTCGAGGCCGGACAGCACGGCGGCGGGCAGGGTGCGTTCGTCCTGCGGCGACAGCGCCAGGTCGGCGCCGGTCACGGCAATGGCTGTTGGCACGCGCAGCTCCCCGATTCCCGCGGTCCGGTCCACCGGCGCTACTCCGGTGCACCGGGGTGACTTCATTGCGTGACTACCTCAGCACTGTAACCACGCCCCTGTGGCCGGAGAACAGCTTTCCGTAGCTGCCGGGCAACTCTTCTTCGCGCAAGTCCCGCCAAATCGGGGCAGGTTACGCACACCGGTCCTCCACAAGCGGACCTGGCCACAACCTCTTGACAACGGAATTGGTCTGGACCAACTTGTTGTCATGTCCCCACATAAAAGATCGACGCCACGATGTACCCGAGGATCGGACCGCCGATCCGCACCACGTTCCACCCGACGATCGACACGACTGTGGTCGGGCGCGGTGACCGCCGCGCTGACCCTCACCCTGGCGGGCGCGGCTCAGGCGTCCGCCGCGGACGTCAACAACGCGAAGAACGCAGGCTTCGAGTCCGGCCTGACCGGCTGGAGCTGTTCCGCGGGCAGCGGCGCCGCCGTCTCCTCGCCCGTGCACGGCGGCGCGGCCGCGCTGAAGGCGACGCCGGCCGGCCAGGACAACGCCCGGTGCTCCCAGACCGTGGCCGTGAAGCCCGACTCGACGTACTCGCTCGGCGCCTGGGTGCAGGGCGGCTACGCCTACCTCGGCGTGACCGGCACGGGCACCACGGACGTCTCGACCTGGACGCCCGACTCGTCGTCCTGGAAGCAGCTGACGACGACCTTCACCACGGGCTCCGCGACGACGTCCGTGACGGTCTACACGCACGGCTGGTACGGCCAGGCGGCCTACTACGCGGACGACGTCTCGGTCCAGGGCCCCGACGGCGGCGGGGGCGGCGACCCCACGCCCACGGTCCCGTCCGCACCGGCGGGCCTGACCGTCTCGGGGACGACGTCGTCGTCGGCCTCCCTGGCCTGGAACGCCGTCTCCGGCGCGACCGGGTACAACGTCTACCGCGCGGGCACGAAAGCGACAGCGGTGACCGGCACGTCCGCGACGGTGACCGGGCTCGCGGCGTCGACGTCGTACGGCTTCCAGGTCACGGCGGTCAACGCGGCGGGCGAGTCGGCGAAGTCGGCGACGGTCACCGGCACGACGACCCAGAGCGGCGACACCGGGGGCGGCGCCCTGCCCCGGCACGCCGTGACCGGCTACTGGCAGAACTTCAACAACGGCGCGGCGGTCCAGCGGATCTCGGACGTCCCCGCGCAGTACGACGTCATCGCCGTGGCCTTCGCGGACGCGACGACGACGCCGGGCGCGGTGACCTTCACCCTGGACTCCGCCGGACTGAACGGCTACACCGTCGACCAGTTCAAGGCGGACGTCCGCGCGAAGCAGAACGCCGGCAAGAAGGTCGTCGTCTCGGTGGGCGGTGAGCGGGGCTCCGTCTCGGTGAACGACTCCGCCTCCGCGGCGAACTTCGCGAACTCGGTGTACGCGCTGATGCAGACGTACGGCTTCGACGGCGTCGACATCGACCTGGAGAACGGCATCGACGCGACGTACATGTCGCAGGCGCTGCGCTCGCTGTCCGCGAAGGCGGGCCCGTCCATGATCCTCACCATGGCGCCGCAGACGATCGACATGCAGTCGACGTCGAACGCCTACTTCCGGACGGCGCTGAACGTGAAGGACATCCTCACGGTCGTCAACATGCAGTACTACAACAGCGGTTCCATGCTGGGCTGCGACGGCAAGGTGTACGCGCAGGGCTCCGTGGACTTCCTCACCGCCCTCGCCTGCATCCAGCTGGAGGGCGGCCTCTCCCCGTCCCAGGTGGGCCTGGGCGTGCCGGCCTCCACCCGCGGCGCGGGCAGCGGCTACGTCTCCCCGTCCGTGGTCGCCCATGCCCTCGACTGCCTGACCAAGGGCGTCAGCTGCGGCTCCTTCAAACCGTCGAAGACCTATCCCGCCCTGCGCGGCGCGATGACCTGGTCCACCAACTGGGACGCGACGTCGGGCAACGCCTGGTCGTCGGCAGTGGGCCCACACGTACACGGCCTGCCGTAGTACGCCCTCAGAAAGCCCCGTCCGCCTGGCGCGATGCCGCGTTGCCTTCCGTGACCTGCTCATGTGATCTTGGGGAACATGAGCACGAAGGGGGACGCGGCCGGGCTGGTGGCCGTCGTGATGCGGGCACGGGAGGGATCCGCCTCGCCGCACGACGTCTTCGACGCGTTTCTCCGGCCGCGCTTGCGTCTGGTTCCCGACTGCAAGCCGCGCGACAGGATCGGTGATCACGCACCGTCCGTCCCGCATAGCCGGCACCACGACCGAATCATCCTTCGACTCCTGAAGAATGAGGTGGTATCACGGGAGCTTACTTCGAGGCCACTCAGCAGGTGCCACCCATTACGCCAGATTCCGCTACAACTGAAACGCCTCCACTCGAAGGTTTGATTACCGCCTTGAAACGGAGTCAGGCGGAGGACAAGAAGCTGTGAACAGCGCGCCGCGAGACAGACGGTCTGGCACGTTGGGAAAGCGCGACGATTCCATTCCTCGATAGCCTGTGTCGATATTTAGCCACCACGACCTTCACCCGCCATCGATTTGCCCGAGATGATGTCGAGGCATCTGGCTTGTGCCAGCAGAAGAGGCAACGCGTGTGGAGTGTGAGCCGCCCCATTTCCGGTTGACATGCACAGGTGGACGATCGTTTACTGTGCGGGACCTTTTTACAAATTTCATACATGGGGGGACTCCGTGAAGTCGGAGTGGGGGTTTGCGGTGCCCGTGTGCAGGCCACGGCGGTCGAGACGCAGGGCCGTTGGGGGAGTCGTGGCTGCGCTGATGGTGTCAGCACTGCCTGTTCTGCCGATGGCGGTCCCGGCGTCAGCCGCGGCAAATAAGACATCGGCCGATGCAGTCGGTGGGGCAACTGCATCGGCGCGGGCTCAGGCGTCGGGTGAGCCGGTGGAAGTAGCAGCGGATCGAACCGAGTACTCGATTACGAAGGCGAATCCGGACGGCACCTTCACGCTGACGCAATCGGCGTCACCGCAGCGTGTGCACGCCGATGACGGTTCATGGGATCCGGTTGACACTACCCTGGTGCGTCGCCCGGATGGCGCTGTCGGGCCCAAGTCAACTGTGGTGGACCTGTCGTTCTCGGGCGGCGGGAACGATGCCATGGTGAAGTTGGGCAGCGAGCGAGGAACGCTGCGCATGAACTGGCCGGGCAGGCTGCCCGAGCCGCGCCTCGACGGCGCGAAGGCCCTCTATGCCGACGTCATCGAGGGCGTGGATCTGGAGTTGACTGCGACGGCCGAGGGCTACCGTGAGGTTCTCGTCGTGAAGTCGGCCGAAGCCGCTGCCGATTCGGCACTGGAACGCATCCAGCTATTGGTGTCGTCCCCGGACCTGAAGGTGCTGCCAGGCGCGGGTGGTGGCGTGCGCGCGGTGGACGGGAACGGGAACACTGTCTTCCACGGCCCGGCCGGTCAGATGTGGGACTCCTCTGGCGAAACCGCCGAGAAGGGTATGAGCGGCGCGAGCGACAAGTCCGGTGACGGCACCAGTACGCAGCTCACGGCGGCCACCCGGCTCGGCCCCGGTACCCGGACCGCGAGGGTCACCGCCACTGCACTGTCCACTGCGGAAATGCCCGACCCGGTGGAGTACGGCACTCAGCCGCGGTCAGGTGACGTCAGCACGGTGATGCCGGTGACCGTCACGGACGATGCCGTGGCGGTCAAGCCCGACCTCGCCCTGCTGCGCGGCACGGACACTGTCTACCCGGTACGCATCGACCCCTCGGTGGGTCTGAGCGTGTCCGAGCGGACCGTGCTCTCTTCGGACGGCGACAAGTTCTGGCAGTTCAACGGTGACTACGGCGTCGGCCGTTGCAGCGTCTCGGGCCCGTACTACTGCGGCAACAACTACACCAACCGCATGTACTTCCAGTTCGCCCCCTCCAAACTGGCCGGCAAGAACGTGCTGGATGCCACCTTCCGAGCGTATGAGACATGGTCGTTCTCCTGCTCTCCCCATTGGGTTGATCTGGTGCGCACCGACAACATCTCCGAGGGCACCAGGTGGCCTGGCCCGAAACTGCTGGATTTGATGGGCGACCAGAACATCTCCGCGGGTCGTGGCAATCAGTGCAACCCCGACCAGCCCGACCGGTGGGTCGAGTTCAACGACAACTCCGCCGAGAGCGACGAGAACCTCACCTCTACGGTGCGCAGCTACGCCGACGGCAAGATCTCCCGGCTGACGCTGGCACTCAAGGCCAAGGACGAGTCCGACCCGGACGCGTGGAAGCGCTTCGACGACAACGCCGTCCTCCAGGTCATCTACACAGTCCAGCCCGGCGTGCCGACCTCCGTCGGTGTGATCCCCGGTGACGGGACCACCGCATACTGCAAGACGTCCTCCTCCGACCCCTTGATCGTCACCCGCCTCGACCCGATGCTCCAAGCGCGCACACAGGCCAAGGTCACGCCGCGCACCACCGACGAAAAGGGTTCGCTCCAAGCGCAGTTCGCCGTCGAGCGCGGTGACGACGCGGCTTGGCATCAGGTGTGGACCGGCAATCGCCCGGATGCGGGCTGGGACCCGGACGAGACCCTGGAGAAGCTGCGCCTGTCAAAGGGGGCCGATGGCGGCCTGTACCGACTGCGTTCGCGCACTCGGTCCCACTGGACGTGGGGTGGCAAACCCGGAGACCTGTACTCCCCGTACTCCACCTGGTGCTACTTCAAGATCGACTCAACTGCGCCGAAGCCCCCTACCATCAGCACCGGCACGCCGTACACCCAGTGCACGACGAATCTGTGTGACGGCCAGGGCGGTCCGGGGGTGCCAGGCAGTTTCACCTTCACGCCCAACACGGCGGACAAGGACGTCATCGGCTACCGCTGGCGACTGCTGACCACGTCGGCCAAGGACACGAAGGAGGTCACCGGACCCACGGCCGCTGTCACGGACGTCACTCCGTCGTTGGCGGGCACGCAGGTCCTCTCCGTCGAAGCCAAAGACGTCCGAAGTCGGTGGGGCACACCTGCGGAGTTCATGTTCAAGGTCGCCCCGGCCATGGGACCCACGGGCACCTGGCACTTCGACGATGCCCTGCCCAAGTCGGGCGTGACGACTGCCAGGGACACCGCGGCCGAAGGCGTCCGGCATGACGCCACCCTGTACACGGCAGGGGCCGGATGGTCCAGCCTAGGACGCCGTGGCCCGAAAGATTACTCTCTGCGACTCAACGACACTTCGGACATGACGACACGCGCCGGCTACGCCGCCACCGAAACCCCGGCCGTGAACAGTCAGGACTCCTTCACCCTCTCCGCCTGGGTGAACCTTACGGACAGCACGCAGGACCAGGTTGTGATGGCGGCGCCCGGCACCAACGCGTCGGCCTTCGCCCTGTACTACTCGGCCGCCTACAAGAAGTGGGTTTTCCAACGTACAACCGCCGACGTCAAGGACACCCCGGTCTACGTGCGCTCACTCGCTGATGCACCTAACCCGCCGCTGAAGGTGTGGACCCATCTGACCGCTGTGTTCGACACCAAGAAGGACACCGACAAGACGAACGACACCATCCAGGTGTTCGTCAACGGCCGCCCGCAGGGCAAACCCGTCGTACTGAACGCGGTTTCCAGCGCCTACCAGCCCTGGTTCGCCAACGGCGGCCTGATGTTCGGTCGTTCACTGTCCGGCGGGCTCTACGGCGGAAACTTCCGCGGCAGCCTCGACGAGATCAACGTTTGGCAGCGTGTGCTGACCTCGGACGAGATCGCCGACGAATCCCAGCTCTTGCAGGATGGCGTGCCAGCCACCGAACTCGTTGCTCAGTGGAACACGGAATCCTCCGCGGGCACCCAAATCCCGGAAACCTCCGGCTACCAGCTCCCGAACCTGACAGTCTCTGGCAACGGCGCGAAAGTGGACGCGGATGGGACTACGGGCGGCAACGCCCTGATGATGGACGGCGATTCCGGGTACGCCGCCGTGACCGGTCCGGTCGTCGACGAGAGCGGCTCATTCACCATCTCGGCCAGGGTCCGGTTGGATTCCGACGCGCTGGTCAAGAAGCCGGTCGGCTACCAGGCGCAGGTGGCCGCGCAGCAGGCCAGTGCGGGCGAGTCTTCGTGGGCACTATGGGTCGTCAAGCCCGCAGTCGGCATCTACCAGTGGAAGTTCACCCGCACGGCCGTCGGCATCGACGGCAAGGTCAGCCAGAGCGCCGAGGTGCTGGGCGACGACGCTCAGACCAACACATGGGTGCAGGTTACCGGCGTCTTCGACGCTCAGGAGGCGTGGCAGTGGACAGACCCGGCCGACGCCTCGAAGACGGAACCCCGTCGCGGCAGACTGCGTCTGTTCGTCAACGAGTCCAACCCGCCATCCGATGACGCAGGCGGCTTCACTGCCGCCCAGTACGGCAGCGGTGCCCTCACCGTCGGGCGAGGCAGCCACGGTGGCACAACCGGTCACTACCTGCTCGGTTCCCTGCAGGATCTGCGGGTGTGGACCGGCGCGATGACCGCCGATCAGATTCCGTCACAGATCTTCGGCGGCTGACCCTCATCCACCCGCCAGGGCAGAACCACCTTCCTGCCCTGGCCCCGCACACTCGGGTGCCTCGAGGCACGGCGCAGGGGGCAGTCCCGCTCGTGCTTGCCGGCCTCGTACGGCCCCTTTCTCCCTCATGGCATGCGCCCGTCAGACCGCGGGCGTCTCGCAGGAAGAGACTTGATGAATCCCTTTGGCATACCCAGACCTCCCACAGGTCACGGGCGCGGGAAGCAGTGGTCCCGGCGTATCGCCGCCGCAACCGGCCTGGCCCTGCTGCCGGGACTGCTGACCCCTGTCGCCTTCGCCGCGGGCAACGACCCGCTGGGTCGCCCACACCTGGAGGCCTCGCACGCCACCAAGGTCACTGCGTTCACCGCAAAGGTGAACCAAAAGGCTGCCGCCGAAGTACGCAACGCCGAGAAGGCCGACCGAGCGGCAGCCGCCAGGGCGCGACACGATCAGCAGCGCAAGGTCATCTGGCCGACAGCCGGAAAGGCGTCACTGGCCGTCCCCGCCAAGGGTGCCGCCCAGGCAACCCCCGGCTCCCTGCCAGTCAGCGCCGCGGCTGTCGGCACGGGCAAGAATGCCGCCTCCGTCGGCGTAGAGGTCCTTGACCAGAGGGCCACTGCCGCACTCGGTGTGGACGGGGTCGCCCTCAAACTCACCGGCCCCAAAACCGGCGGCGGCACCCGCCTCGACATCGATTACTCGGCTTTCGCTTCCGCTTACGGCGGTGACTGGGCCGGCCGTCTCCAAATCCAGCGCCTGCCCGACTGCGCCCTCCAGAATCCGACGGCGGCCCAGTGCCACAAGCGATCTGCCCTGAACTCGGTGAACAATCGCGCCAAGAACAGGATCGCGGCGCCGGTGAGCTTCGCGACCGGTGGCCAGACGATGCTGGTGGCCGTCGCAGCGGGCGCGAAGTCCGGAGCAGGCAGCTACAAGGCGACCTCACTGTCTTCCTCCTCCACCTGGGAGGCAGGAGGCTCGTCCGGCACGTTCACGTGGTCCTATCCCCTCAGAGTGCCGCCCGCCGCAGCCGGCCCGGCCCCGGACCTGTCGATCTCCTACGACTCCGGCGCTGTCGACGGCCAGACTGCCAACTCGAACAACCAGGGTAGCCAGGTAGGCACCGGCTTCGAGCTGACCTCCTCCTATGTCGAGCGCAAGTACGGCTCCTGCGACGACGACGGCCAGGACGACAAGAACGACCTGTGCTGGAAGTACGACAACGCCTCGCTCGTCCTCAACGGCAAGTCCACCGAACTCGTCAAGGACGACATCACCGGCAGGTGGCGACTCAAGGACGACGACGCCTCCACCGTCACCCGGTCCGCCGGTGCCGACAACGGCGCTGACAAGGGCGAATACTGGTCGGTTGTCACGGGCAACGGCACGAAGTACGTCTTCGGCCTGAACAAGCTCACCGGTGCCGGTGCCGGCGAACGCACCAACTCGGTGTGGACCGTGCCGGTCTTCGGAGACGACACCGGCGAGCCGGGGTACTCGGAAGGCAGTTCCTTCTCCGAGCGCGACAAGACCCAGGCCTGGCGCTGGAACCTCGACTACGTCGAGGACACCCACGGCAATGCCATGTCCTACTGGTATGCCGCCGAGCACAACAGCTACGACAAGCTCGGCGACGACAGCGCAGGCACCGACTACGTCCGCGGCGGCTACCTCAGAGAGATCCGCTACGGCCAGCGCGCCGACGCCCTGTTCTCGGACTCACCTGCAGCCTCGGACAAGGTGGTCTTCAGCTACGGCGAACGCTGCCTTGCCTCGGGCGATGGCTGTGACTCGCTGACCAAAGACACCCGCGACAACTGGCCGGACGTGCCGTTCGACGCGATCTGCAAGGACGGCGACAAGTGCACCGGTAACACCGGCCCGACGTTCTTCACCCGCAAGCGCATGACCGCGATCACCACCTATGCATGGAACGCAGCAGCATCCACCCCCGCCTTCGAGGCTGTGGACGCATGGTCGCTCAAGCAGCTCTACCTCGATCCGGGCGACACAGGTGACGCCACGGACGAGTCACTGTGGCTCGACGAGATCAAGCACACCGGCAAACGCGGCACCGACCTGTCCCTGGACCCCGTCAGGTTCAGCCACGTCATGATGTCCAACCGCGTCGACGGCACCGACAACATCCTGCCGCTGAACAAGCCCCGCCTGAAAACCGTCACCTCGGAGACCGGCGCCCAGACGATCGTCACCTACCTGGACGCCGACTGCACTGCCTCCGGTGCCAAGCCCAAGCTGGACGAGAACTCCAAGCGCTGCTACCCGGTCTACTGGTCGCCCAACGGCGAGAAGTCCCCGATTCTCGACTGGTTCCAGAAGTACCCGGTCAGCGCCGTCTCCACCACCGACCCCCAGGGGGGCTCCGAGGCCGTCCAGCACAGGTACCAGTACACCGGCGGCGGAGCCTGGCACTACGACGAGAACCCGTTCACGCCCGCCAAGGAACGCACCTGGTCCATCTGGCGCGGATTTCAGCAGGTGACCCACCTCACCGGCGTCACCGGACAGACACAGAGCAAGCAGACCACGCTCTACCTGCGCGGCATGAACGGCGACCGCGTACTCGGCCCGGACGGCAAAACCCTCGACCCGGACAAGCGCAAGACCGTCACCGTCTCCGCCATCAAGGCGGGCGGGATCATCGACTCGGAGCAGTACGCGGGCTTCACCCGCGAGTCCGTCACCTACAACGGCACCACTGAAGTGGCCGGCACAGTCAACGACCCCTGGTCGAAGCGGACCGCGACCCAGCACAAGTCGTACGCCGACACCGAGGCGTACTACATCCGCACTGCAGCCACCCACACCCGCACCAACATCACCAGCAAGCTCACCCCTTACGACCGGGTGCATTCGGTCAACACGACCTACGACGACTACGGCCTGGCCCAAACCGTCGAGGACCAGGGCGACGACGCCGTCAAAGGTGACGAGAAATGCACCCGCACCTGGTACGCCCGCAATGACGACAAGGGCATCAACTCCCTCGTCTCCCGTATGCGCACGGTAGCCGCTCCTTGCGCGACCACGGATGCGTCACTCGACCTGCCGGCCGACTCCAAGCGGGCCGGTCAGGTCATATCCGACAGCGCAACCGTCTACGACGACACCTCGGCCACCACCTGGGCGGCGTCACAGACGCCCGTCAAGGGCGAAGCCACCTGGACCGGCCGGGTGAGGGGCTACAGCAGCGACGACACTCCCATCTGGCAGAAGATCGCGACGACGACCTACGACACGCTCGGCCGCCTTCAGCTCGTCAAGAACACCAACGGTCAGAAGGTCTCCTTCACCACCTACACGCCCGCATCGGCCGGCCCACTCACGTCGACGGCGGTCACCGACGTGAAGGATTACACGACGAGCACGGTCCTGGACTTCGCGACCGGTGCGACCCTCGAGGTCACCGATCCCAACAACAAGGTCACCGAGAGCGAGTACGACAGCCTCGGCCGCATCACCAAACTCTGGCTGCCCAACCGCTCCAAGGCGATCGGAAGGACTCCGAACTACGTCTACGGCTACCAGGTCACCAGTTCCGACCTGTCCTGGACCTCCACCGCGGCCCTCAAGTACGACGGGTCCGGTTACAACACCGCCTACGAGTTGTACGACTCCCTCATGCGCTCGCGCCAGGTGCAGACGCCGACCCCGCAAGGCGGCCGTCTCATCTCCCAGACGCTCTACGACGCTCGAGGCCTCGCAGTCAGCGGGCAGTCCGAAATCTGGGACAACACTTCGCTGCCCAGCACCAAGCCCGCTCAGATAGACGGCGGCCAGGCACCCATCGAGACCCATACGACGTACGACGGGGCAGGCCGGGCCACGCGGGCGTTGACGAAGGTCCACGGCGTCACCCGCTGGACAACGGACACGACCTACACCGGCGACACCGTCTCCACCACCGCCCCGACCGGCGGGCAGGCCACCGCCGTGGTCACCAACGCGCTCGGTCAGACCAGCCAGCGCCGCGAGTACTCGGGCCCGAACCCGACCGGCACGGACTACACCACGACCGATTACACCTACACCCCGGCAGGCCAGCAGGAGACGGTCACCGGCCCCGACCACACCAAGTGGTCCTACACCTACGACCTTCTCGGCCACCAGGTCAGCACGACGGACCCCGATAAGGGCAAGTCCAGCGCCGAGTACAACGAACTCGACCAGATCGTCAGCACCACCCCCAACGACGACGCCTCGAAGAAGCTGCTGTTCGAGTACGACGTCCTGGGCCGTAAGACCGGGATGTGGCAGGCCGACAGGAGTGACGTCAACAAGCTCGCCGCCTGGGGCTTCGACGAGGTGGCCAAGGGACAGCAGGACACCGCCACCCGCTACGACGGAGGCGTGAGCGGCAAGGCTTACACCCAGAAGGTCACCGCCTACGACTCGATGTACCAGGTGACCAACAGCCAGCTGCTTCTGCCCGACACCGAACCCCTCGTCTCCGGCGGCTACATAGCCAAGACGCTGTCGTTCAGCACGGGCTACAACCTCGACGGCACCATCAGCCAGTACTCCGCCCCCGCCGCCGGCGGCCTGGCCGCCGAAACCGTCTCCTACACCTCCAACGCGCTGGGAATGCAGCTCACCGCGAAGGGCACCACCGGCTACCTGCAGGGTGCTGTCTTCTCTCCGCAGGGCGACCTGCGCCAGCTCACGCTGGGCAAGGACCCCACAGCCTCGGCGAAGAAGGCCTACCTCAACTGGGACTACGAGGACGGAACCCGCCGCCTGACCCACTCCTACGTCACCGACGACGTCCACGGCTACATGCCACAGGAGCTGAAGTTCACCCAGGACGACGCGGGCAACGTCACTTCCATCTTCGACGCCACCACCCAGGGCGGCACTGCCAAGGCCGACTACCAGTGCTTCACCTATGACGGCAACCGCCGCATGACCGAAGCCTGGACACCCAAAGCCGCCGACTGTGCCACGTCCGGCCGTACCACTGCCAACCTCGACGGCGCCGCCCCGTACTGGACGTCGTACACCTTCAACACCGCGGGCCAGCGTCAGACGGAAACGCAACACGCCGCGGCCGGTGACAAGACCACCACGTACGCCTACGACGACTCCACAGCCGACAACAGACCTCACACCCTCGACAAGACGACCGGCACCCGCTCCGGCACCTACGGCTACGACAACAGCGGCAACACCACTTCACGCCCCGGCCCCTCCGCCCAGCAGACCCTTGCCTGGAACACGGAAGGCGACCTGACCAAACTCACCGAGAACAGCAAGGAGACCAGCTACCTCTACGACGCCGGCGGCGAACTCCTCATCCGCCGCGCCAAGGGTGACGGCGACACCATCCTCTATCTGGGCGGCACGGAACTCCGCCTCGCCACCAAGGGGACCACCAAGACCACCTCAGGCACCCGCTACTACACGGCCAACGGCCAGACCATCGCCGTCCGCACTGCCACTTCCGGGGTCTCCGGCACAAAGCTCAGCTTCCTCGCCTCCGACCACCACGGCACCTCCGGCATCACCCTCGACGCCGCCACCTACGCAGTCACCAAGCGCTACAGCACACCCTTCGGCGCACCACGCGGCACCAAGGCGTCATGGCCGGACGACAAGGCGTTCCTCGGCAAGCCGGCCGACGACACAACCGGCCTCACACACGTCGGCGCCCGCGAATACGACACCGCCATCGGCCAGTTCATCAGCGTCGACCCGGTTCTTTCGCTGGAACAGCACGAGTCACTCAACGGGTACAGCTACGCCGGCAACTCCCCGGTTACTCAGTCCGACCCAAGTGGCCTCTGCTTTGCAGACGTATGCGGCGTCGGTACCCCCAAGGGCGACGGTTCCGGGAATATCATCACGGACGGCCCTATCGACCCGGGACACCCGGGTGCCGGCAGCTGCCACCACGGTAAATGCGGCCCAGTCATCTACAACAAGACCAGCAGCGGCACGTCACACACGGGCAGCTCCGGCAACACAAACAGCGGTCCGCGCTACTCCTGCAGTGGAGTAGGACCGGCCGAACGATGCCAGCTCATCACAGGGTCGGACGACTCCAGCACGAACGCGGGCAACTACCTGTCGAGCCTCGTCCAGGACGGCGACTTCTGGTCCGGGCTGATCAATACGGTGGGCGGCACTGTCCTCGACACCGCTGGCGTGGGACTGGTTGCCGTCGGATTTGCCGAGTGCGGAATGGGAGTTCTGTGCCCGGTGGGTGTCGCCACTGCGACCGCAGGTTCCGCTCTGGTCGTCGTCGGTACGGGATCCATCAAGTCCGGGTCAGACGAACTCGGCCAAGCCTTCCGCACGGCGGACGGTGCAGGAAGCGAAGGTGGTAAAGCGGCAGATCCTGGCGCCCAAAACCCGGACGTCATTTGGAAAACAGATGACTACGACGGCTGGCAGCACGTGCTGAACAGGCATCGCATCGGCGGCAGCGAGTACGACGCTCGGACGAAGGGTGCGTTCATCGGCAAGGGCAGTAAAGTGCAGAAGTGGATCCAACAGGTCGTCAAGGGAAATCCGGCGAGACCCAACGACGAAATACGTGGTGGTTATGTTTACGAGGGTAGAGTAAACGCAGGGCCGGATGGTGTTGGGATCTTGAGCGACCTGCAGAGTCGCGGCCTAGGAACCAATAGGGCGTATGGAATACGAGTAGTCCTCAATCCAGACGGCAGTTTGAGAACCGCCCACCCTGTTCCGTAAATTTTCAGGCCTGATAGAATCGCCGCCCGTGTCGCCGTATCAATGCGCACGGGCGGCGAAAGCCATGGAGTTCCCTTCGGAGGATCAGTGATTAAGATCGACTTCGTTCCGAGTTCAATGAAGCAGCCCACGGAGAAGCAGCTCTCCCTCCTCGACCGGGCAAGCGAGATGGATCTTCGATACGACTATTTCCCCGTAAACATTAGCCTGAACATGCGCGGGTTCGAAAAAGAAGAATTTCCGTGCACTCCCGCCTTGGACTTCACCTTCTGCATATTGCTTGCAGTCGAAAAACTGAGCCGAGGGGATGCCGGGAGGATTTCTTTCACGGAAAACGACCTTTCGATCGATCTCGTCCCCGATGACGCCGAGGTGACATTGAAGCGGTCCTGGGATCCCGAGGTCGCAACCTGCTCATTTGGTGACCTAATAGCAGCTTCGAGAGAATTCTGCGGAGACGTCATCAATTTCATTGCTCACAAATATCCAAGATTTCGGGAAAACCCCTTCTTCTCGAAATTGAAGGAAATGCAGGCAGAATTGAGTTCTGACTGAAGGCGCCACCTACCGGCATGGAACGAGCAGAGAGTCTGGACAGGTAATAGGCGATGCTCGCGCGCATGGACGTATCGATTCTCGGGGTGCACCACGTCCGTTAAGCGTGGGGATGACGTTGTCCGCGCATCTAATCCGACAGAAAATCGATACGGCCTTCAGATGACCTAATGTGCGCTTGATCGAGATGGCGGATGGCCCGCGTACGGACCACCCACCCCTTCGTCCAACGCCAAGCGGGGAATTTTCGGGGACGGACGGTTCAGCGTCTCCGAAGATTCTGCGCTACCGTGATGCACTCTGCTGAGCGAATTGTTAGAACCTGCGATGAAAAATGCTCACTGGCAGCGCGCCAAGAGTTCGACTACTTAAAGCCCACGCCACGGCGGCAGGAGATCGTCGTGGACACCACCGATATCGCACCGCTCGCACACTCAGTCGCCTCGCGAACTTCGGCATTCCGGCCAGCTTTGAACCGCTTACCCCGGTTGGACGGATAGGGCGCATCTGCATCAAGGCCGGCGAGGTCGACGTCTGGTCTGAGCCGACAAACGGTCAGCCCGTCGGGCGGTAGTGGGAGAGGACCCAGGCCAGTTGGGGGAACCAGGTCTGGAGGCGGTCCCTCGGCCTCGCCGTGACGACGCACTCGTAGACCCGGCCGTCGACGTGGACCACGGCGACCATGAGCGCCTTGCCGTTGGGGCTCGCCTTGTAGTGGACGCTGCGGATCTCGGGCCAGGGGAAGTCGACGGTGATGTCGTACATCTCGAAGGCGACGCCCGCCTCGTCCACGACGACCGCGTTGTGCTTGTCGACGGCGGTGAAGTCCGGGCCGCCGGGCTGCCGCTGCGGGGCGTACTGCGGCGGGGGCGGACCGAACCCCGGCGGGGCGGACGGCGGTGGGGGCGGCGGCTGCTCTGTCACAGCGGAAAACCTACCCGGCAGGGGCTGTGCGCCCGCTTTCGGCCTCCCCTGAAACATTTACCGTGCTCCACCGCATCAGTGAAGTGAGAGCGGCACGGCAGGCGACACAGGGGGCACACACATGGGGCAGGTCCGCGCGGACGAGTACGCCGAGTTCGCGGCGGCGCGTGCCCGGCATCTGTACCGGTCGGCGTGTCTGCTCACCGCCGGGGACACGTACCTCGCCGAGGATCTGGTTCAGGAGACCCTCGGCAGGCTGTACGTGCGCTGGGGGCGGGTGTCCCGGGTCGACAACCCGGCCGGGTACGCGCAGACCGTCCTCACCCGCACCTTCCTCGCGCACCAGCGCAAGCGAAGCAGCCGCGAGCAGGCCGTGGACGTGTTCCCCGACCTGCCCGACGGCAGGGGCGCCGACGCCTCGCTGCGGCTGACGCTGGTGCAGGCTCTCGGGCGGCTGCCCGCCAAGGACCGGGCCGTCGTGGTGCTGCGGTACTGGGAGGACCGCTCGATCGAGGAGACCGCCGAGGCCATGAACGCCAGCTCCGCGGCCGTGCGGACGCGCTGCTCGCGAGCGCTCGGACGCCTGCGGCAGCTGCTCGGCGAGGACATGAGCGAGTACGCCCGGCCCTGAGCCGTCCGGCCCGCGACGCCTCTACTGTCCGCACTCCGGCTCCGGGCCGCCGGTCCCCCGGCCCGCCGCGCTTCAGACGACTTCACTCCATCCCACGCGGAAGACGGTGTTCACCATGCCCGTAGACCAGCACAGCGATCCCTTCGAGGAGCAGCTCTCCGCCGCCCTGCACGAGGCCGGCGGCGCCTTCGACCGTCCAGGCGGCGCGCTCGCCGCCGCCGGTCAGGCGCGCGGGCACCGGCTGCGACTGCGGCGCAGGGCCGCCGTCGCGGGCGGCGTCGCCGGCCTGGCCCTCGTGGGCGTGGGCGGGACGCTGCTGGTGCCGTGGGGCGGCACGCCCGCTCCGAACCCCTCCTCCGTCGCCGCGAGCGGCCGCGCCGGCGCCAAGCCGGCGTCCTACTCCGCCGACGACGTGTTCCGCACCCTCAAGAAGCTGCTGCCGAAGGGGAAGCTGACCAAGACGGAGGCGCGCGGCACGGACGGGGATCTGCCGCCGCTCGCCCTCGGCGTGTTCGACGACGGCAAGGGCGAGGGGGCCGTCTCCGTCGGCCTGGACCGCGTCCGGACGGACGCGAAGGGGTTCGACCCCGTCACGGCCGTGATGCCCTGCTCGGACGGCGGGCAGACGGGGTTCGACAGCTGCAGGACGGACGTCCTGCCCGACGGGTCGGCGGTCACCGTCTATCAGGGCTACGAGTATCCCGACCGCCGTGAGGACACCAAGGCGTGGGGGGCCGACCTGGTCACTCCGGCCGGGCAGCATGTGAGCGTCATCGAGTGGAACGCCGCGGCGGAGAAGGGGAAGCCGGTCACCCGGCCCGAACCCCCGCTGTCGCCGTCCCAATTGCGGACGCTCGCCGCGGCCTCGGAGTGGCGCCGGATCGTGGACGCCATCCCCCGGGAGCAGAAGAAGCCGACCGCCGCCGCGAGCGGGTCCGTCCGGCCCGCGGAGATGGCCGGCTGGCTCATCCTGCGCAAGCTCAGTCTCCTGCTGCCGTCCCCCCTGAAGCGTGTCTCGTACGGCAGCCAGGAGACCGGGTACGGCTACATGGTCGTCGACGACGGCAAGGGCAGGAGCCTGGTCCAGGTCAACGTGCAGCCCGGCATGTCGGACGTCGCCGACGAGCTGTTCGGCGAGGACTCCGAGACCCTGGCCGACGGCACCCGGGTCGCCGTCCACCAGGGGCCGGGCGAGAAGGGCGGGGCCGGGGTCGTGATGTGGACCGTCGACACCCTGCGCAAGGACGGTCTGCGGATCGTCGTCAGCGCCTTCAACGCCGCCGAGCAGAACAAGGCGGCGACACGCGCCGAGCCCGCTCTCACCATCGCGCAGCTGCGGGCGATCGCGCTCAGCCCGCGCTGGCGGAGCGACCACGACTGACGGCCGGTCACACGACTGACGGCCGGTCAGAAGAACTCCGACCAGGGCTGGTCCCAGATCTGCTTGACGCACAGCACCAGGAACAGCAGCCCCGCCAGCACCAGCATCGCGTTGCTCAGCAGCCCGTTGCGCCACTCGCGCGGCGTGCGCGAGGAGTTGAGCAGCCACAGCAGCGTTCCCGCCAGGAACGGCAGGAAGGCCGCGCCCAGCACGCCGTAGAGGATGACCAGGCGGAACGGCTGGCCCTGGAAGAGCAGCACGATCGGCGGGAAGGTCAGCCAGAGCAGGTACGCCCGGAAGGGCCAGGAGCGTTCCCGCTCGCCGGAGGCGACCTCCGTGCCGGTCGTGTCGCTGCCGCCGCGGAGGCGGGCGTAGAAGTCGGCGAACATCAGGCTCACACCGTGCCAGACGCCGATCAGGGAGGTGAAGGACGTCGCGAAGAAGCCGATGAGGAAGAACTTGGCGGTCGCCGCGCCGTACTTCGCCTCCAGGATGTCGCTGAGCTGGACGAGCCCCTTGTCGCCGCTCGCGATCGACACGTTCGCCGAGTGCAGCAGCTCCGCGCCGACGAAGAGCATGGCGACGACGAAGACGCCGGTCGTGACGTACGCGACGCGGTTGTCCAGCCGCATGACCTTCATCCAGCCCGTGTTCGTCCAGCCTTTGGCATTGACCCAGTAGCCGTACGCGGCCAGCGTGATGGTGCCGCCCACGCCGCCGATCAGGCCGAGCGTGTTGAGGACGGAGTCCTTCTCGTCCGGCAGGACCGGCAGCAGGCCGGCGAAGGCGTCGCCGAGGTTCGGGGTGACGCGGACCGCCAGGTACACCGTGACCACGAACATGACGCCCACCAGGACCGTCATGACCTTCTCGAAGACGGCGTACTTGTTGAACCAGACGAACACCAGGCCGACCAGACCGCAGGCGACGGCCCACGACTTGAGGCCCATCACGTCCGGGAACAGCGCCTGCAGCGGCAACGCGCTCGAGGACATGGCCGCCGCGCCGTAGACGAAGCCCCAGACGACGAGGTAGACGCCGAAGAACCAGGTGGTCCAACGGCCGAGTCCCGCCCAGCCGTCGAAGAGCGTGCGGCCGGTGGACAGGTGCCAGCGGCCCGCCGCCTCGGCGAGGGAGATCTTGACCAGGCAGCCGACGACGGCCGCCCAGAGCAGGGTGTAGCCGAAGTTGCTGCCCGCGACGAGGGTGGCCACGAGGTCGCCGGCGCCGACGCCGGTCGCCGCGACCACGATGCCGGGTCCGATGTACTTCCAACTGGACTTTCTGGGGGCCGGGTCGATGCCGGATGGTGCCTCGGTGTCCGTGATGTGGCCCGTGGGGGGTTCCGTGGTGTCCGCCATGAGGGTCAAGAAAGCGCAAAGCGGCCGGTCCGGCAAGGGCGCCTGCCCGATCTCCACCTGATGCGCTCAGTTCGCCCTCGCGTGTGATCACTTTCGGCGGGTGCATGCGCAATTACACTTCACGGCCGGTCATGCGCCGTTTTTCGCATGGTTCCGGCCATCACCCCTTTGTCACCCCTTGCCCTATTGACCTGTTCATGCCATGCATCGACGATGTGCGGCAGTCGCACCACGGCACCACCGCACCCCCACACACTCCGACTCCCCACTAGGAGCGTTCATGCGACTGCGCATCCGCAGGAGCGGTGCGAGAAGCACCGCCCTCGCCGCCCTGCTGGCCCTCGCCCTGGCCGCGCCGTTCTCGGCCGTCACCGACGCGTCGGCGGGCGGAGCCCGAAAGCCGGCGCCGTCCGCCGACGACATCCGCCAGTACGAGATCCACGTCCACCACAGCACCCCGCAACTGCGCACCGCGATCGCCGCCTCCGGGGTGAGCGTGGACGAGGCCGACGAGGAGACCGTCGTGGTCTCCGGCCGGGCCGAGCAGATCGGGAAGCTGCGCGCCCAGGGGTACGCGGTCTCGCCTCTGGGCGCGGCGCCGGACCGGGTCGCCGAGGACGAGGTACGGCTCTTCGACTTCCCGTCCGCCGACTCGAAGTACCACAACTACGCCGAGATGACGGCGGAGATCGACCAGCGCGTCGCCGCCCGCCCGGACATCATGAGCAAGCGGGTCATCGGCAGGTCGTACCAGGGCCGGGACATCGTGGCCGTCAAGATCAGCGACAACGTGGCCGTCGACGAGGCCGAGCCGGAGGTGCTGTTCACCCACCACCAGCACGCCCGCGAGCACCTCACCGTGGAGATGGCCCTGTACCTGATGCGCGAGCTGAGCGCCGGGTACGGCACCGACTCCCGGATCACCGACATGGTCAACGGGCGCGAGATCTGGATCGTCCCCGACCTGAACCCGGACGGCGGCGAGTACGACATCGCCACCGGCTCCTACCGGTCGTGGCGCAAGAACCGGCAGCCCAACTCCGGTTCCTCGTACGTCGGGACGGACCTCAACCGGAACTGGGACTTCAAGTGGGGTTGCTGCGGCGGCTCTTCGGGCAGCAAGTCCTCCGAGACGTACCGGGGCGCGTCAGCCGAGTCCGCGCCCGAGGTGAAGGTCGTCGCGGACTTCGTGCGCAGCCGGGTCGTGGGCGGCAGGCAGCAGATCACCGCCGGCATCGACTTCCACACCTACAGCGAGCTGGTGCTGTGGCCGTTCGGCTACACGTACTCCGACACGGCGACCGGGATGACCGCGGACGACAACGCCGCGTTCAAGGCCGTCGGCCAGAAGATGGCCGCGAGCAACGGGTACACCGCCGAGCAGTCCAGCGACCTGTACATCACCGACGGCTCGATCGACGACTACCTCTGGGGAACGCAGAAGATCTTCTCGTACACCTTCGAGATGTACCCGTCGTCCGGTTCGGGAGGTGGTTTCTACCCGCCCGACGAGGTCATCGAGCGGGAGACCTCCCGAAACCGGGACGCGGTGCTGCAACTGCTGGAGAACGCGGACTGTATGTACCGGTCGATCGGCAAGCAGGCGCAGTACTGCAGCTAGTGCGCGCAGGCGCCGTGACCGGGACGGGCTATTCGGCGTCCTTGGCCTCGGGCTTGGCCTTGACCTCGGGCTTGGCGTCGGTCTTGGCCGGCTCGGTCGTCCCGGTCACCTCGGCGTCGTCGTTACCGGAGACCGCGGAGTCCGCGGTGTCCACGGAGTCCGCGTCGCCCTCCTCGAAGTAGGCGTCGAGGACCGCGTCCAGCTGGTCGTCCCACTCCGCGAAGCGCGCCCTGGCCGTCGCCTCGATCTCGATCGGGTACCAGCGGCGGTCGGGGGTGTGCACGGTGACGGTGTACCGCTTGCCGAAACGCGGCGTCTCGGTCTCGACGGCGCCGATCTCGTCCCAGCGGAACTCGCACTCCTCCTCGTCGAGGCGGAGCCGGACGCCCCTGGCGTCGGCGGCGATCCGCGCCCGGCGGTCCGAGGCCTCGAAGACGGGACCCTCGGCGGCCGCGTCCGGTTCCTCCGCCTCACCGTCCTCGGCGTCGCTCTCGACATCGACGTCGGCGTCGGTCTCCGCCTCCGCGTCGGTCCCGGCGTCGGGGCCGCTCTTCTCCACCTCCTCGGAGTCGACGACCGCCTCGGCGTCGTCGGCCTCGGCCGGCTTCGCGTCGGACGGCTCCGCGGTCACGGGCGACGTGAGCCCGGGGACGAATGCCGGGTCGAATCCGGCGCCCTCCAGGGGCTGGCTGCTCGAACCTATGCGCTGCTCCACAGCGGGCAGTATGGTCGAAGATCCTGTGCCGGACACAGCCAGCCCCTACTTCGTTACGGGAGTTCCGCACGGCGATCCGTCAGAGACCCAGACGAAGACGCTCAATACGGCCGCCCCACCGGTCCGGGGCGGTGTCAGCCGAGGACGGCGAGCGCGTCGATCTCGACGAGCAGGCCCGCCGGCAGGCCGACGTAGACCGTGGTGCGGGCCGCGGGCGGGCCGGTGAGGGCCTGCTCCTCGAAGTACGCGTCGTACAGCTCGTTGAACTCGGCGAAATGCCCGGTGTCGGTCAGGTAGACGCGGATCATCATCACGTCGTCCCAGCCCGCGCCGCCCTCGTCCAGGATCGACCTGACGTTGGCGAGGGTCTGCAGGGTCTGCTCGCGCAGACCGGGACCGGCAGGCGTCGGGGGCCGGCCCGGCTCGGCGGGCAGGAAGCCGACCTGGCCCGCCACCTGGAGGATGTCGCCCTTGCGCACGCCGTGCGAGAACTTCGCGGGCGGGGTGGAGTGGGTTACGGGGGTGAGCGCGGTCTTCTCGGTCATACGGTGTCCTTGTCCGGAGCTGATACGGGCGTCCTGCCGGAGTACTCGGCGCTGACGGCGTCCGCGGCGCGGCGCACCAGCGGGAGCAGGGCGAGGAGTTCGTCGGCGGTGGCGACGACGTTCGGCGCGGAGACCGACAGCGCGGCGACCACCCGGCCGTCGGCGCCCCGGACGGGCGCGGCGACGCAGTTGATGGACTCCTCGTGGCCGCCGAGGTCGGTGGCCCAGCCCTGTTCCCGCACCTTCTGCAGCTCGCGCAGGTATGCGGGGGCGTCGGGCGTCGAACGGGCCGTGTAGAGGGGGTAGTCGAGGCTCTCCGCGACGGCCCGCCGCTCGGGTTCGGGCAGGTCGGCGAGGAGCAGCTTGGCGACGGCGGCGACCGTGACGGCGACGGGCCTGCCGATGCGCGAGTACATGCGCACCGGGTAACGGCTCTCCACCTTGTCGATGTAGAGGACCTCGCCGTCCTCGTACACGGCGAGGTGGACGGTGTGGCCGCAGGCCTCGCCCAGCCGGGCCAGGTGGGGATGGGCGATCTCGCGGACGTCGAGGTTCTCCATCGCCTCCTGGGCGAGGGCGAACAGGCGGGCGCCGAGGCGGTAGCGCTGGTCGGTCTGGCGGTAGACGAGGCCGTGCTCGTGGAGGGTGCGCAGCAGCCGCAGGGCGGTCGACTTGTGCACGTCGAGGCGGTCGGCGACCTGCCCGAGGTCGGCGGGGCCCTCGGCGAGCAGCGGGAGGATGCTGAGGGCGCGGTCGACGGTCTGGCTCATGGGGTGCTTACCTCCTCGGGGGCGGCCGGGTCCTGCGTCCAGCCCGGGCCGAGTCGCAGTCTCCCCCACGCGGTGTCGTCGAGGGCTGCGAGCCGATCGGCGTGGTCACGGGTCGGGGGGACGGCGAGGTCGCCGGGGACGGCGAGGGCGGCGGCGGCCGTCAGATGCCCGTGCCGCAGCCGGTCACGGGCGGGCAGCCCGCGCAGGGTGGCGGAGAGGAACCCGGCGGCGAAGGCGTCCCCCGCGCCGACGGCGGCGACGACGTCGACCCGCGGGGCCGGGACGTGCAGGGCGTGTTCGCCGTGGAAGAGGGTCGCGCCGTGCGCACCCTGTTTGACGACGAGCAGCTCGGGTTCGGGGATCGCGGCCCGTACGGCGTGGACGCCGTCCAGGCCCCACACGTCGGCTGCCTCGTCCTCGCCGACGAACACCAGGTCGGCGCCGCGGGCCAGTTCCCGCAGGATGCGGGGGCCGTCGCCGTCCGTCCACAGCCGGGGCCGGTGGTTGACGTCGAAGGAGACGAGCGGCCGGCCGGGCCTGGCGGCGGTCAGTTCGCGCAGCAGGTGGAGGCAGTCCGCGGAGAGGGCCGCGGTGATGCCGGTGAGGTGCAGGACCCGGCCGGCCCGTACGGCGTCGAGGCCGACGGAGTCGACGGACATCGCGGAGGCAGCGGACCCGGCCCGGTAGTAGGCCACCTCGTGGGCGTCGCCGGAGCGGTCGCCGGCGGTGCGGAAGTAGACGCCGGTCGGGCGGTCCGGGTCGCGTCGGACGCGGCTGACGTCGACGCCGTAGGAGCCTACGGTCTCGACGAGGTGGTCGCCGAAGCCGTCCGCCCCGACCCGGCCGACCCAGCGCGCCGTGTGACCGGCCGCCGCCAGTGCGCAGGCCACGTTGGACTCCGCGCCGCCGATGCCCCGGTCGAAGGACGGCACGTCGGCGAGGCGCCCCGGACGGGAGGGCTGGAACGCGACCATGGACTCGCCGAGCGCGACGACGTCCACGACGTCCGCGGCGTCCACGGCGTCCACGGCGTCCACGGCCTGCGCGGCGTGCGGGGCGGCGGACGCGTCGGGGGCGTCGCGGGGTCCGTCGGCGGTCACGATCGTCGTGGCTCCCGTGCTGGTGTGGGCGAGCGAAGCGAGACGGGGGTCCCCCGGCCGAGGGCTGGGGAGGATCCGTTGACCCCGCGTCGGCAGAGATGTTAGACAGCAGTCAGCGACATACGCAATGGACGTTGCATTCTGTGCAACGCTCCTGATCAGGGAGGTTCCATGAGTACCGAGGCGATCGCGGCGCTCGCCCGACTGGCCGAGGAACGCGTCGACCACCGCTTCAAGGGCCTCCCACCGGACGCCGACGGCCTCACCGTCGGCGAGCTGGCAGCCCAGCGCCGCAACCTCTTCTCCGGCGGCTTCCCGACCCCGGTGCTGGCCCTGTCCGCCGAACGCCTGGAGCACAACCTCGCGCTCATGGAGACGTACGCGGCCCGGCACGGCCTCGCCTTCGCGCCGCACGGCAAGACCTCCATGGCCCCGCAGCTGTTCCGGCGCCAGATCGACCGCGGCGCCTGGGGCATCACCCTCGCGGTCCCGCACCAGGTGCGGGTGGCCCGGGCGTACGGCGTCCGGCGGATCTTCCTCGCCAACGAACTGGTGGACCCGGCGGCCCTGCGCTGGATCTCCGCCGGACTCGACGCCGACCCGGGGTTCCGCCTGGTCTGTTACGTCGACTCGGTGCGCGGCGTCGAGCTGATGGACGCTGCCCTGCACGGCGCCGCGCGGCCCCTCGACGTCGTGGTCGAACTGGCCGCCGGCGACGGCGCCCGCACCGGCGTGCGCACGGAGGAGGAGGCCGCGGCGGTCGCCGACGCGGTGGCGGCCGTCCCGACGCTGCGACTGGTCGGGGTGGCGGGCTACGAGGGCGAGGTGCCGGCGGCCGACCCGGAGCGGGTGCGCGCCTGGCTGCGCCGGCTGGTCGCCCTGGCCGCCGGCTTCGACGCGGCGGGGCGGTTCGCGGACGGCGAGGAGATCGTCGTCAGCGCCGGCGGCAGCGCCTGGTTCGACACGGTCGCCGACGTCTTCGCCGAAATCCCCGCGCTCTCCCTCCCCGTGCTGAAGTTGCTTCGCTCGGGGGCGTACGTCTCGCACGACGACGGCCACTACCGCAAGCTCACGCCGTTCAACCGGGTTCCCGGGGAGGGCGCGCTGGAGCCCGCGTTCCGGCTGTGGACCCAGGTCGTCTCCCGTCCCACCCCCGACCAGGCGTTCGTCAACGCGGGCAAGCGCGACGCCGCCTACGACCTCGACCTGCCCTTCGCCCAGGTGATCCGCCGCGACGGCCGCGAACGCCCCGCGACCGGCGTCTCGGTGAGCGCCCTCTCCGACCAGCACGCCTGGCTGCGCACCACGGACGAGGCGGACCTCGAGGTCGGCGACTGGGTGGGCCTCGGCCTGTCGCACCCGTGCACGTCCTTCGACAAGTGGCCGCTGATCCCGCTGGCCGAGGCGGACGGCACGGTGGTCGACTACATCCGCACGTACTTCTGACCCGTCCGAGCCGGAGGCCGACATGGAAGACCTCGTGATCCGGGACGCCGACGTCGTCGACGGCACGGG
Organism: Streptomyces sp. SAS_272; assembly: GCF_052543235.1. Lineage (NCBI taxonomy): Bacteria > Bacillati > Actinomycetota > Actinomycetes > Kitasatosporales > Streptomycetaceae > Streptomyces > Streptomyces sp. SAS_272. The sequence goes on from NZ_JBMNDR010000036.1 coordinate 49,201, forward strand.
CGCGGACTCCTACCGCGCGGACGTGGTGATCGACGACGGCAGGATCGTCTCGATCGTCAAGGAGGCGTCGGCCGCGGGCTGTCAGCGCCCGAAGGCCGTGCGGGAGCTGGACGCGGAAGGGCTGGTCCTCTCCCCCGGCTTCATCGACATGCACGCCCACAGCGACCTGGCGCTGCTGCGCGACCCGGACCACAGCGCCAAGGCGGCCCAGGGCGTGACACTCGAGGTCCTGGGCCAGGACGGTCTGTCGTACGCGCCGGTCGACGACCGCACCCTCGACGAGGTGCGCCGCGCCATCGCCGGCTGGAACGGCCCCGGCGACGACGTCGACTTCGACTGGCGGTCGGTGGGCGAGTACCTGGACCGGCTGGACCGCGGCGTGGAGGGCCGGGGCATCGCCGTCAACGCGGCGTATCTCGTCCCGCAGGGCACGGTCCGGGCCCTCGTCGTCGGCTGGGAGGACCGCCCCGCCACGGCGCGGGAGCTGGACCGGATGCGGCGGCTGGTGGCGGAGGGCCTGGAGCAGGGAGCGGTCGGCATGTCGTCCGGGCTGACGTACACGCCCGGGATGTACGCGGGGAACGCCGAACTGGAGGAACTGTGCCGGGTGGTGGCCCGCTACGGCGGCTATTACTGCCCCCACCACCGCAGTTACGGCGCCGGTGCGCTGGAGGCGTACGCGGAGATGGTGGAGCTGGCCGGGAAGGCCGGCTGCGGCCTTCATCTGGCCCACGCCACCATGAACTTCGGCGTGAACGAGGGGCGTGCGCCCGAGCTGCTGGCCCTGCTGGACGAGGCGCTCGACGCGGGCGCCGACATCACCCTCGACACCTATCCCTACACGCCCGGCTGCACCACGCTCGCGGCCCTGCTGCCCGGCTGGGCGAGTGCGGGCGGCCCCTCGGAGGTCCTGCGCCGCCTCGCCGACGACGAGAGCGCCGAACGCATCCGCCACGACCTGGAGGTGACCGGCGCGGACGGCTGCCACGGGGTGCCGGTGGACTGGGGGACGATCGAGATCTCCGGCGTGACGAATCCGGCGCTGGGCGACTTCGTCGGCCGCACGGTCGGCGCGTCGGCCGCCCGTCTGGGCGAGGCTCCGTGGGCGACGGCACGCCGGCTGCTGCTCGAGGACGGGCTCGGGCCGACGATCCTGCAGCACGTGGGCCACGAGGAGAACGTCCGCGCGATCATGCGCCATCGCGTCCACACGGGCGGCTCGGACGGCGTCCTGACGGGCGCGAAGCCGCACCCGCGCGCGTACGGCACGTTCCCGCGCTATCTCGGCCACTACGTACGGGAGTCGGGGATCCTCTCCCTGGAGGAGTGCGTCGCCCACCTGACCGGCCGTCCGGCGGCCCGCCTCGCTCTGCCGGACCGGGGCGTGATCCGTGAGGGGCACCGAGCCGACCTGGTCCTCTTCGACCCGGCGACGGTGGCGGCGGGCTCGACGTACGAGTCCCCGCGCACCCTGCCCACGGGCATCCCGCACGTCCTGGTCGACGGCCGCTTCGTCGTCGAGGACGGCCGGCGCACGGACGTGCTGGCGGGGCGGGCGGTCCGTCGCGGTCCCACGTGACGGAACGCCCCGCCGCCCCGCCCTACGGCTTGGGCAGGGTGCACCCGCTCTTGTTCAGGTCGATCTGGTTGCCGGCCTTGAAGCAGGCCGGGATCAGGTAGGTCTCCTGGGCGTAGTTGATGCCCTTGCGGACGGTGACGTTGCCGTTCGCGTCGACCTCACACGGGTTGTTCTCGGTGCAGCGCTCGCCGTCCTCGTTGCCGGTGTTGTTGACGGCGACGACCTTGCCGGTGGACTGGTCGATCACCGGCGAGCCGGAGGTGCCGCCGATGGTCTGGCAGGCGGAGGTGTAACGGACCGAGTCCTTCCAGGTCCAGTCGCCCTCCTTCATCCGGTAGACGAACCCGTCGACGTTGCAGCTGTAGAGCCGCTTCCAGTAGCCGGACGCCACGGTGATGGCGGTGCCGGCGACCGGGTGCGTGTCCTGCACGGTGAGCGCCGAGATCCCGTACGAGTTCTTGATCGACGCGTAGGTGCTGGTGAGCTGGTAGATCGAGACGTCGGTGTCGGTCATCGTCCCGTACGCGAGCTTGCTGGCGCGCAGGGTCGCGACCCTGGTGCCTGCGGAGTTGAGCAGGCCGAAGGTGCGGCTGGAGGCCTGGTTGACGAGCACCTCGCCCGGCTCCGGGAACCCGGTCGACAGGCAGTGGCCGTTGGAGAGCACCAGCGCGGGGTCGGTGTCCAGGGAGGCGGGGAAGCGGACGACCGAGCCGGAGCAGTTGCTGAGCGCGACGGTACCGGCGAGGTTCACGGCCTTGAGCGTGGGCGTGGCGGCCTTGAGCACGGGAGCGGCCGCTCCGGCCGCGGCCGGTGCGGCGACCGCGGGCGCCGCGCCCGCCCCGGCGATGGCCAGGGCGAAGCAGGCGGCGACGAGAGGCTTTCTCATGTGGGGGTCCCCTCTTACGACAGGGCGACCGGAGATCTTCCGGCCGCCCGCTGTTTTGTCATGCGCATTGTTGGTGCACAGAGAGGAGAGAACAAGGGTCGCTTTTCAGCCGCGGGAATCGCGGCTCCGGGAACGGCCCCGGCCTACCTGCCCCCCTTGCCCCGGCCCCGGCCCTTCCCGGGGTTGCCCTTCGGGGAACCGGACGCCGGAGCGGGGGCCGCGGCAGTCGCCGCCCCGCTCGCGGCGGCGCCGGCCGACGACCCGGCGGAGGGCGCCTCGGACGCCGCGCCCCCCGACGGCGACACCGGAGCGGCCGAAGCGGACGGGGTCGGCTCCACGGGCCCGGCGGAGCCGCTCCCGGCCGAGGCCGGCCCGTCCGACGGGCTCACCGCGCCATCCGACGCCGAGCGCGTGTCCCCCTGCCTGCCCCGCTGGTCACCGGCCGGATCCCCGGAGAACGACATCCCCGCCGCCACCGCCGCCAGCGCCACCGCCCCGACCGCCCCGGCGGCTACCAGCACGCGGCGCGAAGGCCGGCCGCCCGTGCGGTGCGCGGCACGCCGACGGTCCGCGCGGCCGCCCGGCTCCGGCCGCGACGCCGGCTCCGCGGGACGCACCCTGGGCAGCTCGGCGGTCTCGTCGTAGGCGTTCTCCCACCCGTGGGCGGCCGCCGGGTCGGTGTACCGCTTATAGGAGGCCGGATCGGTCTCGGCGTACGGGTGGTACACGATCGGCCGCACCGGAGGCACGCCACTCTCACCTGGCCTGAACATGCCGCGGATTGTAGGGACAGGAGTGACTCCTGGGACAGCTACCGGCGATAACGACCCAAACCACCCGACCCGCGTGGCGGAAAACACGCCCCCGGAGGCGTTACCGGGCCGTAAGCTCCCAGACATGCAGGTGATCCAGTCGACCAAGCTCGCCAACGTCTGTTACGAGATCCGGGGCCCGGTTCTCGAGGAGGCGATGCGGCTGGAAGCGGCCGGTCACCGCATCCTCAAGCTGAACACCGGCAACCCGGCCGCCTTCGGCTTCGAGGCCCCGCCGGAGATCCTGGAGGACATCCTCCGCAACGTCTCCACGGCGCACGGCTACGGCGACGCCAAGGGCCTGCTGGCGGCGCGCCGGGCCGTCGTGATGCACAACCAGACACTCGGCATCGAGACGGACGTCGAGCACGTCTTCATCGGCAACGGCGTCTCCGAGCTGATCGTCATGGCGATGCAGGGCCTGCTGGACGACGGCGACGAGGTGCTGGTCCCGGCGCCGGACTACCCGCTGTGGACCGCCGCCGTCTCGCTCTCCGGCGGCACCGCCGTGCACTACCGCTGCGACGAGCAGGCGGACTGGATGCCGGACCTCGCCGACATCGAGCGCAAGGTGACCGACCGCACCAAGGCACTCGTCATCATCAACCCGAACAACCCGACCGGGGCGGTCTACGACGAGGCGATGATCCGGGGGCTGACGGACATCGCCCGTCGGCACAACCTGCTGATCTGCTCGGACGAGATCTACGACAAGATCCTCTACGACGGCGCCACGCACACCCCGACCGCCAAGGTCGCCCCCGATCTGCTCACCCTCACCTTCAACGGCATGTCGAAGGCGTACCGGGTGGCCGGCTACCGGGTCGGCTGGATGTCGATCTCCGGCCCGCGCGCGCACGCCGACTCCTACATCGAGGGCCTGACGATCCTGGCGAACATGCGCCTGTGCGCGAACATGCCGGGGCAGCACGGGGTGGTGGCCGCGCTCAGCGGACGCCAGACGATCAACGACCTGGTGCTGCCGGGCGGGCGGCTCAAGGAGCAGGTGGACACGGCGTACGAGCTGCTGACGCAGATCCCGGGCGTCACCTGTGTGCGGCCGAAGGGAGCGCTGTATCTGTTCCCGCGCCTCGACCCCGCCGTCTTCAAGATCCGGGACGACCGGCAGATGGTCCTCGACCTGCTGCGCCGGGAGAAGATCATGGTGGTCCAGGGGACCGGCTTCAACTGGCCCGAGCCGGACCACTTCCGGGTCGTCACCCTGCCGACGGCGACGGACCTGCGGGACGCGGTGGGCCGGATCGCCCGCTTCCTGGACGGCTACAGCCAGCCTTAAACATGATCCGGGCAGTGACTTCGCGAATTCCTCAACTTTAGACGAAATCTAAGCTAGGATGGTTTCCTGACAGCACGGGAGGCCATCCTCATGTACGAGCCGATCCACACAGCTTCTTCCCGTAGGTCCGTCCACCCCACGATGGCCGGCACGCCCTCGGACTTCCCCCACCGCTCCCGCGAGGAGGAGCTGGACATCCAGCTCGCAGGTCATCTCGCGGCGCTGCTCGCCGTCACCGACGAGCTGCGCGCCACGGCGCCGTCCGCCGACCTGGACGCCGCCGCAGCCCGGCTCGCGCAGCAGGTGACCCGGCTGCGCGGCGGGCGGACGCAGGTCCGCTCCGCCCCCGCCTCCGCTCCGGCCGCCGCGCCGCGCCTCGTGGCCCTGCACGACCGAGCCCACGCCCTCGCGGGCCGGGCCCTCCTCGTCGCCGCGTCCCGCGCGGACACCGCCGTGGCGATCCTGGCGGCCCAGCGCATGGACGCGCACGCCGCGGGCCAGGCGGAGCAGCAGGAGCTGAGCGCCGCCGGCTGACCCCCTTCCCGGGGGGCTCCCCCATCGGGGACCTCGAACGGCCCCGGTCCGCGTGCACCCGCAGCGACGCGCGGACCGGGCGCCATGACCGTGTCACGCCCATCCGACGGGCGCCGCCTCCCGCTGCGCCCCGTCGCGGTCCGCCCATTCGGGTGATCTGTACACCACAAGCGCCTGCCGGACGGCGGCGTCCTCGCGGCGGACTCGTAACGTCGGCGCACATGACGGTGGTCGACTCCGGCACGTCGGCACGCCCGCGGTCCGCTCGAAGTCGGCCTCCTGCGAACATCGAGCCGAGCAGGGAGCACCAGATGACGTCGACCGCCACCCCGAGGTTCTCCGTCTTCACCCCCAGCCACCGAACCCGATTCCTCGACGAGTGCCTGGCGACCCTGCAGGCGCAGACCTGTCCGGACTGGGAGTGGATCGTCCTGCTCAACAACGGCGCCCGCTGGCGGCCGGAGCGCCCCGACGACCGGGTCCGGATCGAGATCGCGGACGAGGTCACCGGCGTCGGAGCGGCGAAGCGCAGAGCCTGTGAACTGGCCCGCGGCGAGATCCTGGTGGAACTCGACCATGACGACCTGCTGGCGAAGGCGTGCCTGGCGGAGCTCGGAAAGGCCTTCGACGAGCACCCCGACGCCGTCTTCGTCTACAGCAACACCGCGCAGATCACCGAGGACGGGAAACGGGACGACAGCCGTTTCAACGAGTCGCACGGCTGGCACTACGAGGACGTGCGCGTCGACGGCCGCACCCTGCTGCAGGTCAGGGCGATGGCGCCGACCCCGCACAACATCGCGTACATCTGGTACGCGCCCAACCACGTGCGGGCGTTCCGCAGGGACGCCTACGAGACGGCCGGCGGGTACGACGCCTCCCGCACGGTCCTGGACGACCAGGATCTGATGTGCCGTCTGTTCCACGTCGGCGACTTCCACCACATCCCCCGCTGTCTGTACCTGCAGCGGATGCATCCGGCGAACACCCAGCGCGACCCGGAGACCAACGCGCACATCCAGAGCGAGACGGTCGCCCTGTACGACAAGTACATCGAGGCCAACGCCCTCGCCTGGACGTACCGCAGAGGACTGCTCGCGCTCGACCTCGGAGCGGCGCACCGGAAGCCGCCCGGTTACCTGGGCGTGGACCAGTACCCGGGCGAGGGCGTCGACATCGTCGCGACCCTGCCCGGCAGGCTGGACCTGCCCGACGACTCCGTGGGTCTGATGCGGGCCGTGGACTTCCTGGAGCACGTGCCCGCCAAGATCCCCCTGATCAACGAGCTGTACCGGCTGCTGGCGCCCGGCGGCATGCTCCTCAGCACGACCCCCAGCTCCGACGGCCGTGGCGCGTACCAGGACCCGACCCACGTCGCCTACTACAACGAGAACTCCTTCTGGTACTACACGGACGACCAGTACCGCGCCTTCGTGCCCGAGATCGAGGCCAGGTTCCAGAGTTCCCGGCTGACCACCTGTTTCCCGTCCCAGTGGCACTCCGAGAAGAACATCTCCTACGTGATCGCCAACCTCATCTCGGTGAAGGACGGCGCCGAACGGTGCGGAGGCCCGCTGCTGGTGTAGTTCCTGCGCGGCCTCGGCCGCCGCACCCGAGACGCCCCGCGGACGCACGGGTCCCGCGGGGCGTCTCGCGTCGGTTCAGGGCCGTCGCGTCGTGCGGGCCGCGGCGGCCAGTGCGGCGAAGGCGGGCAGCCTCACGGCCGCGGCCAACTGGTCGTCCCACGGGGGAAGGGGCGTCAGGCCGGCCCGCAGCCAGCCGCCATGGCCGAGCACGCCGAACGCCGGGCGCGCGGCAGGCCGGGGGAACTTCTCCGAGCCGACGGGGCGGATCCGCTCGGGATCGAGACCGCTGAGCCGGAAGGCGTCGCGCGCCAGGCCGCACCAGGTGGTGCGGCCCGCCGACGTGCCGTGGTAGATGCCCGCCGGTGCCCGCCCCGTGAGCGCGGCGCGCCCGAGGGCGGCCAGCTGCCGGGCGAGCGCCCGGGTCCAGGTCGGCTGGCCGTGTTGGTCGGCGACCACGTCCAGGGTCTCGCGGCGGGCGGCGAGTCCGAGCACGGTGGCCACGAAGTTGGGACCGTGCTCGCCGTAGAGCCAGGCGGTGCGGACGACGTAGCCGGTGTCCGGCAGCAGCTCGACGACCGCCCGCTCGCCCGCCAGTTTGCTCCGGCCGTACGCGTTCACGGGGCCCGTCGGCGCGTCCTCGGGGTAGGGCCCGCGGGCGTCGCCCGGGAAGACGTAGTCGGTCGACAGGTGCAGCAGGATCGCGCCGCCGTCCGCGCAGGCGCGGGCCAGGTGGCGGACGCCCGTGCCGTTCACGGCGGTGGCGGCCGCCTCGGACCGCTCGGCGCCGTCGACGTCCGTCCACGCGGCGCAGTTGACGACCACTGCGTGGCCGGGGACGGCCGCACGAACGGCGGCCGGGTCGGTGATGTCGAGCCGATCGCGGCCGAGGCCCGTCACCGCGGCGTCCGGATCGGCGGCGAGTTCGGCCAGCACGTCCCGGCCGAGGAGCCCGTGGGCGCCGGTGACCAGCCACCTCGTGGTCATCGCGGTGCGGCCCTCTCCTTCAGCGGCTCCCACCAGGAGCGGTGGGCGCGGTACCAGGCGACCGTGTCCGCCAGCCCCTCCGTCAAGGGCGTCTGCGGGGCGTAGCCGAGTTCTTCGCGGATCTTGCTGTCGTCCAGCGAGTAGCGCAGGTCGTGCCCCTTGCGGTCGGGCACGTGCTCGACCCGGTCCCAGTCCGCGCCGAGGGCGTCCAGCAGCAGGCCCGTGAGCTTGTGGTTGCTCAGCTCGACGCCTCCGCCGATGTGGTAGACCTCCCCCGCCCGGCCGCCGCGCAGGACCAGGTCGATGCCCCGGCAGTGGTCGGAGACGTGCAGCCAGTCACGGACGTTGCGGCCGTCCCCGTACAGGGGGACCGGCTTCCCGTCGAGCAGGCGGGTGACGAAGAGCGGAACGACCTTCTCGGGGAACTGGTACGGCCCGTAGTTGTTGGTGCAGCGGGTGACCACGACGTCCAGGCCGTGGGTGCGGTGGTGGGCGAGGGCCAGCAGGTCCGCGCCGGCCTTCGAGGCGGAGTACGGGGAGTTCGGGGCCAGCGGATGGCTCTCGGTCCACGACCCTTCGCCGATCGAGCCGTACACCTCGTCCGTGGACACCTGGACGAAGCGGCCGACGCCGTGCCGGAGCGCCGCGTCGAGCAGCACCTGTGTGCCCAGCACATTGGTGCGGACGAACGGACCGGCCCCCTCGATCGACCGGTCGACGTGCGACTCGGCGGCGAAGTGGACCACCGCGTCCTGACCCGCCATCACCTGGTCGACCACGTCCGGGTCGCAGACGTCGCCCCGCACGAAGGTGTAGCCGGGGGCTTTCGCCACCGACGCCAGATTGGCCTCGACCCCTGAGTAGGTGAGCTTGTCGAGGACGGTGACGCGTGCCGCGGGATCCGCGCTCAACCGCTGCCGGACGTATTCGGAACCGATGAATCCGGCACCGCCGGTCACCAGGACGCGCATGGCTCTCCGAGTTCTCTCGCTGCCCGGCGCTCGACGCCGGGCAGGCCGGTCGGACGGGTCTTCGTGCGGCGGCGCCCTCCGAAGCCGAAGCCTCGAAGGGCGCGCCGCGCAGGTCCGGTGAGACCGGCGGCCGGTACCGCACCGCCGTCCACCGGGGACTACGGTGCTACGTCCGCACAGACCACGAAGGCCTGGATGGGGTTGTTGCCGGTGACGCCGGCCTGCCATCCCGTGGGGGGCGTAGTGGCCGTGCCGCCGGTCGGGGAGTTGTCCCGAAGGCTGCCGCCGCCGAGCAGTGTGGCCCCGCCGCCGGTGGCGACGTCTCCGAGATCGCAGACGACGGCCACGGCCGTCCCTCCGACCGACCCCGGGTTGGTCACGGTCTTGACGTACAGGTTGCTGCCGACGCCGCCCTGGTTGCCCTGCGGACCGGCGTCGCCCTGGAAGCCCTGGTTGCCCTGGAAGCCCTGCGCGCCCGTGTCCCCCTGGAAGCCCTGGTTGCCCTGGAAGCCCTGGTTGCCCTGCGCCCCCGCGTCACCCTGGAAACCCTGGTTCCCCTGGAAGCCCTGCACCCCCGCGTCACCCTGGAAACCCTGGTTCCCCTGGAAGCCCTGCGCCCCCGCGTCACCCTGGAAACCCTGGTTCCCCTGGAAGCCCTGCGCCCCCGCGTCACCCTGGAAGCCCTGGTTGCCCTGGAAGCCCTGGGTGCCCTGCGCGCCGTCAGCTCCGTCAGCGCCGTCGGCTCCCTGGAAGCCCTGCGGGCCCTGCGGTCCCTGCGGACCGGGCTTCCCCGGCTTACCCGGCTTGCCGGGCTTACCCGGCTTACCCGGCTTGCCCTCGTGACCCTGGGGGCCACGCGGTCCCCTGGGGCCGGCGTGGTCACGGCCGCTGTGGTGCTTGTCCTTGTCCTTGTCCCTGTCTGCGACGGCGGCGGACCGCGTGGTGCGCTCGGGCCGCACCGCCGCCTGGCCCTCGGCGCCGGCTCTGCGGATCGCGTCGGCGATGGCCACGGAGGGCCGCTCGATCGGGCGCAGTCGCACCACGGAACTGTCGGCGCCGGGCCGGCTCGCCGCATCGGCGACGGCCACGGCGCTCGGGACGACGCCGAGCGCCACGGCGACCGCGCCCGCCGAGACGAGCGTGGCGGATTTCAGGCGCGAGATTCGGATCGTTCTACGGTTCAAGTGAACCTTCCTCACAATGGGGAGGGGATCAGACAGCAAGCGCGCACTGAGTGAGTTTCATGCCGCTCGCATGCCACTTCACCTACGGTCACGAACAACGAGGACATTCTTCACCTTTTGTGAAAGAACTATGAATGATCGTCCGATATAGTGGGTGCGGATCACCCGGGCGGCGTCCATGCCTTTGCCGTCACTCGGACATTCCGCCGAAAGAGTGGAAGTCGCCGAACGGCAGCCTCCGTCAAGCGTCGCTGCCGAGAATTCCGCGAAACGCGAGGCAGTCCTCGAACAACGGCAGCAGACCCTGCCGCTCCGCCTGCTCCAGCGTGGGCGCGGCCGCGTCCTTGTCCGAAAGGAGCGGCACGAGGTCGGCGGGCCAGGCGATGGCCAGTGCCGGGTCGAGCGGATGGATTCCGAACTCGCGTTGCGGCGCATATCCCCGCGAACACAGATAGACGACGGTGGAGTCGTCCTCCAGCGCCATGAACGCGTGCCCCAGCCCCTCCGAGAGATAGACGCAGCGGTGCGTCGTGTCGTCGAGCCGGACCGCCTCCCACGTCCCGAAGCCCGGGGAACCGACGCGGATGTCGACCACCACGTCCAGGACGGCGCCGCTGACACAGGTGACGTACTTCGCCTGTCCCGGCGGGACCGCCGCACAGTGGATGCCGCGCAGCGTTCCGCGCGCGGAGCGGGAGCAGTTGGCCTGCTCGAGCCGGAGCCCCTGGCCGACGACGTCCTGGAACACGTCGGCCCGGAACCACTCGTGGAAGCGGCCCCGGTCGTCCGTGAACACCGTCGGCGTGTCCACCCACGCCCCTTCGATACCGAGCGGTCTCACGCGACCGCCTCCTTCCGGCCGCTCAGCCCGTTCACGTCGCACAGGGGGCGTCCGCCCGGCACGGGCGGGACAACGTGCCGGGCTTCCTCCAGCAGTCCCAGCAGGTACTGGCCGTATCCGCTCTTCAGAAGCGGCCGGGCCAGCTCGCGGAGCCTGTCGTCGTCGACCAGGCCGGCCCGCCAGACCGCCTCCTCGAGGCAGCCGATCTTGAATCCCTGACGCTCCTCGATCACCCGGACGAACTCCGAGGCCTGGACCATGGAGTCGAAGGTCCCGGTGTCGAGCCACGCGGTGCCCCGGTCGAGGCGGGTGACCTGCAGCGCCCCGGCCTCCAGATAGACGCGGTTGAGGTCGCTGATCTCCAACTCGCCGCGGGCGCTGGGCCGCAGGCCACGGGCGATGTCCACGGCACGGTTGTCGTAGAAGTACAGTCCGGGCACGGCGTACCGGGATCTCGGCCGGGCCGGCTTCTCCTCGATGGACACCGCCCTGCCCATGTCGTCGAACTCCACGACGCCGTACGCCGAGGGATCGGCGACCTGGTAGGCGAATACCCGGCCGCCCTTCAGATCGCCGTGCAGGGCCAGCCGGGTGCCTAGGCCGCTCCCATGGAAGATGTTGTCGCCCAGAATCAGGGCTACCGATTCTTCGCCGATGAAATCGGCGCCCAACAGGAAGGCCTGGGCGATTCCCTCCGGGCGTTTCTGTTCCGTGTAATGCAGCCGCAGACCCAGTTCACGGCCGTCGCCGAGCAACCTGATGAACTGGCCCTGGTCTTCGGGAGTGGTGATGATGAGAATGTCCCGGACGCCGGCCATGACGAGCGTGGAAAGCGGATAGTAAATCATCGGTTTGTCGAAGACCGGCAGCAGTTGCTTCGACACCGAGCGGGTCAACGGCCAAAGTCGCGAGCCGGTGCCTCCGGCCAACAGGATTCCGCGCACGGCATCACCATAGGCCGACCGGACGGGAATTCCGGGGGAGAAACACCACCCCACGAAACACCGAACCCCCACGACAGACGCAGGACTGTCGTGGGGGTGTTCGGTGCAGCACCGCGGCCGGTCGTGACGATCGCTGGTCAGGGCATCCCCATACCGGCCGCGGAGTCGTCGGCGGGTCAGCCCAGGCGCTTCACCAGCGCGCGGTACTCGTCCCACAGTTCCTTCGGGGTGTGGTCGCCGAAGGTGTTGAGGTGCTCGGGGACCAGGGCGGCCTCCTCGCGCCAGATCTCCTTGTCGACGGTGAGGAGGAAGTCGAGGTCCTCGTCGTCGAGTTCGAGGCCCTTGGTGTCGAGGGCCTCCTTCGTCGGCAGGATGCCGATCGGGGTCTCGACGCCCTCGGCGTGGCCGTCCAGACGCTCCACGATCCACTTCAGGACGCGGCTGTTCTCGCCGAATCCGGGCCAGACGAACTGGCCTTCGTCGTTCTTGCGGAACCAGTTGACGTAGTAGATCTTCGGGAGTTTCGCCTGGTCCTTGCCCTTGGCGACGTCGACCCAGTGGCCCATGTAGTCGCCCATGTTGTAGCCGCAGAACGGGAGCATGGCGAACGGGTCCCGGCGCAGCTCGCCGACCTTGCCCTCGGCGGCGGCCGTCTTCTCGCTCGCCACGTTCGCGCCGAGGAAGACGCCGTGGTTCCAGTCGAAGGACTCGGTCACCAGCGGGACCGCGCTCGCGCGGCGGCCGCCGAAGAGGATCGCCGAGATCGGCACGCCCTTGGGGTCCTCCCACTCGGGCGCGATGATCGGGCACTGCGCCGCGGGCGTGGTGAAACGGGCGTTGGGGTGGGCGGCCGGGACGCCGGACTGCGGGGTCCAGTCGTTGCCCTTCCAGTCGGTGAGGTGGGCCGGGGTCTCCTCCGTCATGCCCTCCCACCAGACGTCGCCGTCTTCGGTGAGGGCGACGTTGGTGAAGACCGAGTTGCCCCACAGCGTCTTCATCGCGTTGGCGTTGGTGTGCTCACCGGTGCCCGGCGCGACGCCGAAGAAACCGGCCTCGGGGTTGATCGCGTACAGCCGGCCGTCCTCGCCGAAGCGCATCCAGGCGATGTCGTCGCCGATCGTCTCGACCGTCCAGCCGGAGACGGTGGGCTCCAGCATGGCGAGGTTGGTCTTGCCGCAGGCGCTCGGGAAGGCGGCGGCGACGTACTTGGACTCGCCCTGCGGCGGGGTGAGTTTGAGGATCAGCATGTGCTCGGCCAGCCAGCCCTCGTCGCGGGCCATGACGGAGGCGATGCGCAGGGCGTAGCACTTCTTGCCGAGCAGGGCGTTGCCGCCGTAGCCGGAGCCGTAGGACCAGATCTCGCGGCTCTCGGGGAAGTGCGAGATGTACTTGGTCGAGTTGCAGGGCCACGGCACGTCGGCCTCGCCCTCGGCCAGCGGCGCTCCGAGCGTGTGCACGGCACGCACGAAGAAGCCGTCGGAGCCGAGCTCGTCCAGGACCGGCTGTCCCATGCGGGTCATGGTGCGCATGGACACGGCGACGTAGGCGGAGTCGGTGATCTCGACGCCGACAGCGGACAGCGGCGAACCGAGCGGGCCCATGCAGAAGGGGACGACGTACATCGTGCGGCCGCGCATCGAGCCGCGGAACAGGCCCTTCTCACCGGAGAAGATCTCCCGCATCTCCGCGGGGGCCTTCCAGTGGTTCGTGGGACCGGCGTCCTCCTCCTTCTCGGAGCAGATGAAGGTGCGGTCCTCGACCCGGGCGACGTCGGTCGGGTCGGAGGCCGCGTAGTAGGAGTTGGGGCGCTTGATCGGGTCGAGCCTCTTGAACGTGCCCTTCTCGACGAGCTCCCCGCACAGGCGCTCGTACTCGGCCTCGGATCCGTCACACCAGACCACGTTGTCCGGCTGCGTCAGTTCGGCGATCTCGTTCACCCAGGAGACGAGTTCCTGGTGCTGGGTGGGAATGACGGGGGGAGCCGCGATGTCGCGCGCCACGATTGCTCCTAAAAGAGGGGTTTTTTGTTGGAGGCCCCGTGGGGGCTGCGACCCGGATGCTTCACGGTGGTGAACCCTGGCGCTCATCCGGTGCCGACCGCACTCATTTGATCATCCGACTGTGATGCGCATATGTCCAGAGGGCCTCACAAGTGAGCGGAGTGAGGATGGCCACGTGTACAGGCGTCACTTTGCGTTCCCGTGACGTTCACACGGCCGGCCGTTTACCCGGACTTCATGAGACGATGACCACTCCTGGCCATCGGCCATGTCGTACTGACGCGTAACTTACGGTTCCGTAGCTACGATTCCCCCCATGACTGCGCCCGTCCCCGACGCGCCCATGGACACGCCGGCCGCCCGCGCCGCGTCCGTCGCGCACTCCCTGTCGGAAGAGATCAAGCCCAAGCTCCGCGGCTGGCTGCACCTCGGCATGTTCCCGGCAGCCCTCGTCTCCGGACTGATCCTCACCGCCCTCGCGGACTCGACCCGCGGCCGCGTCGCCTGCGGAATCTTCGCCCTGACGGCCTGCCTGCTGTTCGGGGTCAGCGCCCTCTACCACCGCGGCGACTGGAGCCCGCGGATGGACGGGGTCCTGCGCAGACTCGACCACGCGAACATCTTCCTGATCATCGCGGGCACCTACACGCCGCTCACCATGCTGCTCCTGCCCGGGAGCAAGGGGCGGTGGCTGCTGTGGAGCATCTGGGCCGCGGCGCTCGCCGGGATCGCCTTCCGGGTCCTGTGGGTCGGTGCTCCCCGCTGGCTCTACACCCCCTGCTACATCGCGATGGGCTGGGCGGCCGTGTTCTTCCTGCCCGACTTCATGCGCACGGGCGGCATCGCGGTCCTGGTCCTGGTCGTCGTCGGCGGCCTCCTCTACAGCGCGGGCGGCGTGATCTACGGCATCAAGCGCCCCAACCCGTCACCGCGCTGGTTCGGCTTCCACGAGGTGTTCCACTCCCTCACCCTCGCCGCCTTCGTCGTGCACTACGTCGGCATCTCCCTGGTGGCCTACCAGCACGGCTGACCGCTCCCCCGCACCCTTTTCCGGCCATGGCGTCCCCGCCATGGCCGTTTTGCATGCCCTGGAAGAGACTCCTTATTGACATCAACCACTTTTTGACAGCTACTCTCATTTCATGGTTGCTCCCATGAACACGTCCGCCCCGGCGCCCGACCCCCGCCGCTGGTGGGCCCTGGCCGCCCTGGTCGCGAGCATGCTCACGCTCGGTTTCGACACGACGATCCTGAACGTGGCGCTCCCGACCATGGCGGAACAGCTCGGCGCCGGCACCGGCGAGCAGCAATGGATGGCCGACTCGTACGTCGTCGTCTTCGCGGCGCTGATGCTTCCGGCCGGGCTCCTCGGCGACCGGTTCGGCCGCCGCCGGATGCTCATCGCCGGCCTCGGGATCTTCCTCGCCGGCTCACTCGCCGGCGCCCTCGCCGGGGACGTCGCCTCGGTCGTCGTCGCCCGCGCCGTCATGGGCGTCGGCGCCGCGCTCGTCATCCCGCTCGGGCTGTCGGTCCTCCCCTCGCTCTTCGCACCCGACGAGCGCACCAAGGCCGTCGGCATCGTCTCCGCCGGATCCACGCTCGGCCTGCCGCTCGGACCGATCATCGGCGGCTGGCTGCTCGACCACTTCTGGTGGGGCTCGGTCTTCCTCATCAACCTCCCCATGGCCGCGATCGGCATCGCCGCCTGCCTCTTCCTGCTGCCCGAGACCCGGGACCCGGCCTCCCCCCAGGTGGACGCCGCCTCGACCGCGTTCACCGCGGCCGGCCTCGGCGCGCTCGTCTACGCGATCATCGAGGCGCCGGCCCGCGGCTGGGGCGACCCCCTCGTCCTCACCGTGTCCGGCACGGCCGTCGCCCTGCTCGCCGCGCTGGTGCTGCGCGAGCGCAGGTCGCCGCGGCCCATGCTCGACATGGGGCTGCTCGCCCAGCGCGGCTTCCTCTTCAACACCCTGGCCGCGACCCTCGTCATGTTCGTGCTCTCCGGCCTGCTGTTCGTCCTGCCGCCATACCTCCAGGCCGTCCTCGGCAACGACGCCCTCGGCACCGGGGTGCGCCTGTTGCCGATGATGGGCGGGCTGGTGGTCGCCGCACGCGCCGCACAGCCGGTCGTCGCCCGGTTCGGGGCGCGGACCGTGGTCAGCGCGGGCCTGACGATCCTGGCCTTCGCCGCGCTGCTCGGCAGCCGCACGACGGCCGACTCCGGGTACGGCTTCACCGCGCTGTGGCTGTCGGTCGCCGGCGTCGGCTTCGGCTTCTCCGTCGTGCCCGCCATGGCCGGCGCCCTGAGCACCCTGCCCGCGGACCGCGCCGGCAGCGGCTCCGGACTGCTGATGACCCTGCGCCAGGTCGGCGGCGCCATCGGCATCGCCCTGCTCGGCAGCCTGCTCGCCGGAACCTTCCGCGACCGCCTGGACGTCACCGGGCTGCCCGCCGGGGCCGCCGACACCGCCGGGGAATCGGTCATCGCCGCTCACCTGATCGCCGAGCGGACCCACCTGACCGCTCTCGCCGGCTCCGCCGACGACGCCTACGTCCACGGCATGGGAGTGGTCCTGCTGGTCTGCGCGGCCGCCGCACTGGCCTCCGCGCTGCTGGCGGCGGCGTTCCTGCCGGGGAGCGGGCGGGTCCAGGCCCCGGACGCGCGGGACGCCGGTCCGCGGAACACCGGCCCCGGCGACGCCGGTCCCCGGAACGGCGGTCCCGACGGCGGTCCCGACGTGGTCGCGCCGCGGAGCGATGCCCGACAATGAGCCCATGACGGCCGCACGCACCAGCTCCCCCGCCGACCGCCCCCGACTCGGTCTGCGCGAGCGCAAGAAGCTCAAGACCCGCGAGGCCATCCGCACCGCGACCTACGCGCTCATCCGGGAACAGGGGTACGACGCCACGACGATCGACCAGATCGCCGAGCGGGCCGAGGTGTCGCCGTCGACCGTCTTCCGCTACTTCCCCGCCAAGGAGGACATCGTCCTCACCGACGAGTACGACCAGGTCCTGCTGGAGGAACTGCGCGTCCGTCCGGCGGACGAGCCGTGGACGGAGTCCATCCGTCAGGTGATGCTGGCGGCCGCCCGCACCGGCGTCGAGGACGACGTCGAGGTGGCGCGGCTGCGCACCGACCTGCTCGTACGGGTTCCGGCGGTGCGCTCGCGGATGATGGAGAGCATGTCGGTCACCGGCCGGCTGCTCTGCGGCGCGATCGCCGAGCGCACCGGCCGCGATCCCGAGAGCCTGGAAGTCCGCGTCCACGCGATGTCGCTCATCGGGGGCCTGATGGAGGCGTCCATGTACTGGGCGGAGAACGGCCACCGGGGCGACTTCCCCGCCCTCCTCGACCGTGCCCTGGACGTCCTCGCCCACGGCCTGGAGCACGACCGCGAACACGGCCACGAACACGATCGGGAAAGCCGCCGGAAAAGCCGCGGGGAACCGGCTCCGGGCAGGGAAAACCCCTGAGCCACCGCCCTTCCCCCATGCCATCCTGACCTGGTGAACGCACCCGAGATCCGCGTCGAAGTCGCCCCCGAGCTGGCCCTGTTCGTCCCGCACGCCCGGCGCGCCGGCGCCACCGCACTCGCCGTCGACGGCGTGTCGACGCTCGGCCATGTCGTCGAGTCCCTCGGGGTGCCCCTCACCGAGGTCGGCTCCCTCATCGTCGACGGCCGCGAGGCGCCGGTCTCGCACATCCCCGCCGACGGCGAGTCCGTCGAGGTCCGCCCGGTCAGCCGCCCGCAGCGCGTCCCCGGCGCCCCGCTGCGCTTCCTCCTGGACGTCCACCTCGGCACCCTCGCCCGCCGGATGCGCCTGCTCGGCGTGGACACGGCGTACGAGTCGACCGACATCGGCGACCCGGCGCTCGCCGCCCGCTCGGCAGCCGAACGGCGCGTCATGCTCAGCCGGGACCGGGGTCTGCTGCGCCGCCGTGAACTGTGGGCGGGCGGCTACGTGTACAGCACCGACCCGGCCGAGCAACTGCGCGACGTCCTCGACCGGTTCGCTCCCGCGCTGCGCCCGTGGACCAGGTGCACCGCCTGCAACGGCGAGCTGCGCCAGGCCGCCAAGGACGAGGTCGCCGACCAGCTCGAACACGGCACCCAGCAGAACTACGACGTCTTCGCCCAGTGCCGCTCCTGTGGACGCGCGTACTGGAAGGGCGCGCACCACGACCAGCTGGAGGCCATCGTGGAACGCGCCCTCGCCGAGTTCCCGGGCTGACCCGCCGAGGCGCCGCCCTCCCGGCCCGCAGCCCGTCCGGCCCGCAGCCCGTCCGCTCCGTCGCCACCCGGTCCGTCGACCCGACGCCCTCTAACCCGCCGGCTGCTCCCGGCCGCCGAGCGCGGCGCGCAGGTGTTCCGGGTCGGTGGTGGGGGCGTCACAGGTGAAGTCGCGGCAGACGTACGCGGTCGGCGCGCCGTCCCGCAGCGGCCGGTCGGCCAGCAGCGGGAACTCGTCGCCGCCCGGGACGCCGAAGGCGACGACCGCGCCCGGGGCGTTGCCCAGCAGCGCCGTGCGATGCAGGGCCCTCGCCGCGAGGTCGTCCGTGGCGGGGCCGACGACGGCGACCTCGCGCGGGCCGTCGAGCAGCGCCTCGGCGACGGCCAGCCCCCACCCGATGAACCGGGGAACCCGCGGCCCGAGCGCCTTCACCACGCCCAACGCCCGCTCCGCGGCCGTGCGGTGCGGCTCGGAACCGGTGTGGGCCGCGTACCCCAGCAGCGCACCGGCCGCGGCCGTCCAGCCGGAGGGCACGGCGTTGTCGGTCGGGTCCTGTGGCCGTCGGATGAGCCGCTCGGCGTCGGCGGCGGTGTCGAACAGCGCGCCGGACTCCGGGTCGGCGAACCGGGCGAGGACATGGTCGAGCAGGAACCCGGCGAACTCCAGCCAGACGCCCTCCCCGGTGACCGAGGCCAGCGCGAGGAATCCCTCGGCGACGTCGGCGTAGTCCTCCAGGACGCCCGCGTTGGCCCCGACCTGACCGTCCTTGCTGGTCCGCGACAGCCGCGCCCGGTCGTCCAGGTGCAGCCGGACGAGGAGGTCGGCGGCGACGACGGCCGCGTCCACCAGGTCCGGACGGTCGAAGTAGGCGCCGGTCTCGGCGAGCGCGGCGATCGCGAGCCCGTTCCACGCGGCGACGACCTTGTCGTCCCGGCCGGGCGCCGGGCGCAGCGCGCGCTCACGCAGCAGCCGCTCCTTGATGCCCGCGATCCTGCCGGCGTCGAACACTTCCTCCTGCTGGGGCAGCTGCAGGACGGAGGCGCCGTGCTCGAAGGTGCCCTCCTCGGTCACGCCGAAACAACGTGCCGCGAGCTCGGCGTCCTCGGGGCCGAGCGCCGCCGCGAGCTGACCGGGCGTCCACACGTAGTACGCGCCCTCGACGTGGTTGCCGTCGCCGTCGTCGCTGTCGGCGTCGAGCGCCGAGGCGAACCCGCCCTCGGCGGTGCGCAGTTCGCGCACCATGAAGTCGGCGGTCTCCAGTGCGACCCGACGGGCCAGCTCGCTTCCGGTGGCCCGCCACAGGTGCGCGTAGACGCGGCAGAGCAGGGCGTTGTCGTACAGCATCTTCTCGAAGTGGGGCACCACCCAGTCACGGTCCACCGAGTACCGGGCGAACCCGCCGCCGAGCTGGTCGTAGATCCCGCCGCGCGCCATCCGCTCGCAGGTGTCCTGCGCCATCTGCAGCGCACCCTCGGCGCCGGTCCGCGCGGCGTGCCTCAGCAGGAACTCGAGCACCATCGACGGCGGGAACTTCGGCGCGCCGGCGAAGCCGCCGCGCTGCGCGTCGTACTCCCGGGTCAGCCCGAGCAGGGCCTGCGACAGCTCCTGTTCCCCGGGGGCGCGGCTGTCCCCGTAGGAGATCTCCCGTCCGGCGAGATCCCGCACGATCTTCCCCGCGACCTCGGCCACCTCGTCGCGCCGCTCGGTCCACGCCTGGTGCACCCCCTCCAGCACCTGCCGGAAGGAGGGCATGCCGTGCCGGGGCGCGGGCGGGAAGTACGTGCCGAAGTAGAACGGCTCGGCCTCGGGCGTCAGGAACACGGTCATCGGCCACCCGCCCTGCCCGGTGGCCGCCTGCACGGCTTCCATGTAGACGGCGTCGACGTCGGGACGCTCCTCCCGGTCGACCTTGATGTTGACGAAGTGGTCGTTGAGGCGGTCTGCGGTCTCCTGGTCCTCGAAGGACTCGTGCGCCATCACATGGCACCAGTGGCAGCTGCTGTATCCCACGCTCAGCAGCACCGGCACGCCCCGCCTGCGCGCCTCCTCGAAGGCCTCCGCCGACCAGGGCCACCAGTCGACGGGGTTGTCGGCGTGCTGGAGCAGGTAGGGGGACGTCTCATGGGCCAGTCGGTTCGCCATGACCTCCATCCTGCCGCAGGTCCCGGCCGGTCAGGCGGCAGGCATGTCCCAGACGGTGACGTTGAGCGTGCCCTGGCCCCTGCTCGGCGCGGTGACGACGCGCAGGTAGGCGACGTGCCCCTGGTCGGTCAGCAGGCAGAAGCGGTCGCCCCGCTTCACGTCGGCCGTGTAGGTGCCGTTGCGGTCCACGCTGTCGGCGCACTCCCCGGCGCTCGGGGCGGGACCTGAGGCGGGCAGCGGGGCCAGGCGGGAGGCGGAGTCCGGCACGAACAGCGTCGGGTCGCCGAGGGACGCCCCGAAGATGACGTCCCCGCCCTTGAGGGAGCTGCCCGACACGACCGGCCGGGACGTGTCCAGCTCGATGTACGACCCGGAGTCGGTCACGTCGGCCGCCAGGTCCGCGGGGCCGTACCGCACCTGCGCCGTGCCGGCGCCCGACCCGGCTCCCGGCGTGGCGGACGCCGGGGGCTGCGCCGGAGCGGAGGACGACGCCGAGACGGGCGGCCGCCCGTCGGAGGTCGGCGCCGCCTTGCCGTCGTCGTCCGACGAGCCCGGCCGGCTCACCAGAACCGTGATGAGAATGCCCACCACGGGGATGACGATCCCGACGACCCACCAGGCCCACCGCGGCTGTTGGGGCGTCTGAGGCGGCTGGGGATGCGGCGGCTGGGGCGGATAGGGCTGGTGGGGGCCCTGCGGCGGGCCCGCCGGCCCCCCGTTGTACGCGCTCATGCAACTTCCCCCGTCGTCCTGATCGGTTTCTGCGATCACGATAGTGGCGAGGGCGCCCCGTGCCGCAACGCCTCCTGCCCCCTCGCGCCGCGGAGCCGCCCGCCGCACACTTGACCGAGCACAACTGGTGCCGCCGGAGGGGGACGGGACATGCGGGACGGCCATAGGGCGGAAGCCGAGCGGTTGTTGGCGCGGGCCGTGGAGGAAGAGGTGCGGCGGTCCGGCGGGCGTGCCGACCGGCAGACGCTGCTGACGCGGGCGCGGGGCGCGCTGGACGCGATGGCGCAGACCGCCGCCGAGGAGTACGAGGCCTACGCCCGCGCCCTGGAGGAGACGGAGTCCGCCCGGATCAGCTTCGGACAGCGCTACGCGCGCGAGGGCGGCCGGACTCCGCTGCTGGTGGCGGGCGTCGCCGCCCTGACGACGGCGGTCGCCGACCTCGCGCTGGGCACGGGCCCGGGCACGGCGCTCGGCGCCGGGGTGACCGTCGGGGTCGTCGGGGCGGCGGCGACGGTCGTGAAGGTGGCGGGGTCTCATCTGCCGGCCGCGCATCACCGGGCCGGCGCGGCCGGACAGCCGGGCGGCGCGGAGCAGTTGAGGCTGCAGTGGCTCACGGCGCTCGAAGTGCGCGGCATCCGGCCGTTCCTGGACCAGCAGCGCGTGCTGAGCGCGACGACCGGTCCGAAGAAGGCGACGGGACCGCAACTGCGCGGCGCGGACAAGAGCGCGGCGGCACGCGGGCGGACGGTGCTGCAGCAGTCGTTCGCACAACTCCCCGAGCCGGTCGGTCCGTTCGCCGGGCGACGCGCGGAACTCGCGCAGATCCGGCAGTGGGTGCAGGCGGCGCGGGCCAGCACGCAGACCCGTCCCACCGTGGTCGTGCTGCACGGCGCTCCCGGCAGCGGCCGTACCGCCCTCGCGGTGCGGGCCGCGCACGATCTGCGGGACCAGTTCCGCGGCGCCTGTGTGGTGGACCTGCGGGGCGACAGCACGGGCGAGACCCCGCTGCCCACCCGGGACGCCCTGCTGCATCTGCTGAACCGGCTGGGCGCGCCCCGCGAGCAGCTTCTCTTCCGTGAGCGTTCTTCGGCGGAGCAGCAGCTGAAGCGGCTGGGCGAGCTGTACCACCAGCACCTGACGGGTCTGCCGGTGACGGTGATCCTGGACGACGCCTCGGATGCCGAGCAGGTCCGTGCGCTCGTCCCGGAGCGCTCCGACAGCCTGGTCCTCGTGACGGCCCGGTCGTCGCTCGCCCTGCCGGCCGAACTGTCGGCGTGGGTGCATGAACTGGCGATCCGTCCGCTGGCGGCGGCGGGCGCGGAGGAACTGCTGGGCGCGACGGCCCAGGACGCCTCGGGTCCGTACGACGCCGAGGCCGCGGACCGGATCACCGAGCTGTGCGGCGGGCTGCCGCTCGCGCTGCGGGTCGTGGGCTCCTCACTGGGCCCGCGCTCGCCGCGCGCCCTCGCGGCGGATCTCGAGGCGTACGGCCCGGTGGAGCCGGTGGAACGCGCGCTGTGGCTGCGCTACACCGACCAGCCGGAGACGACCCGCCGGCTGCTGCGCCGGCTGGCGCTGGCCGGACGGGCCTCGCTGGGTACGGCCGCGGCCGCCGCGCTGCTCGCGACGGACCGCCCGGAGGCGTCCCGTCTTCTCGCGGCCCTCGCCGACTCGGGTCTCGTCGACCGGGTCCGTGGCGACCGCTACCGTCTGCACGACCTGGTCCGCGGTTTCGCGCAGGCCCGGCTGCTGGACGAGGAGGACCCGGCCGAGCGTTCGGCGGCGCAGGAGCGGCTGCTGGTGAGCTACGCGGAGCTGGCCGACTCCGTGCTGCGCCTGGTCGACGGCAACATGTCGACCCGCTCCGACCGGTTCACCCCGCACGGCTTCACCTCGCTGGACGAGGCGCTGCGCTGGCTGGACGACGAGTCCAGCTTCATCACGGCGACGCTGCGGCACGCGGAGGGCGTCGACCAGAACGCGGTGATGAGTCTGCTGGGCGCGCTGTGCGACTACTGCCTGCTGCGCGGCGACCTCTACCGGCTCGGCGAGATCAGCGAGCTGGCACAGTCGGTCGGCCAGGATCTGCTGGTCAGGTCCGTGCAGTGGCGCACCGGCATCGCCGCCCGTCAGCTGGGCGAGCTCGACAAGGCGCGCACCACGCTCAGCTCGGTCGTCGACCTGTATCTGCAGGCCCACCACGACGCGGGCGCCGCGCGGGCGCTGTGCTCACTGGGCATCACCCTGCACCACCAGGGCCAGCTCACGGAGGCGTCGGCGAAACTGCGGGAGGCGATGGCCCTGCAGGCCGCGCCCGAGCTGGCCACCGACCGCGCCTGGACGATGCACGCGCTGGCGGCGGTGGAACGGGACCGGGCCCATCTCGCCGAGGCACTGGACCTGCTGACCCGTTCACTGCTGCTGCACCGCGAGGGCGGCTCCGTGCACGGTGAGGCGTGGGCGCACTTCCAGCTGGGGCAGCTGCATCTGCGGCGGGGCGATGTGCCGCAGGCCGAGTCCGAGCTGCGGCAGGCTCTTGACCTGTACGGCCGCACCCGCGACGCCCGCGGCGAGGCGTGGGCGATGACCCAGCTGGCGCGGGCCCGTCTCATCGACGGCGATCCGGGTCCGGCGGCGGAGGACCTGCGCCGGGCGTCGGCCCGGCACCGGGACAACGAGGACGCGCGCGGCGAGGCGTGGACGGTGTACTACCTGGGCCTGGCGCTGGAGGAGACGGGCGATCTCCATCACGCGGTCCGCGAACTGGAACGCTCCCGCACCCTCTTCTCCCGCATGCGGGACGTCTACGGGCTGGCCTGCGCCCGGCACCACTCGGCGCGGGTGACCCGCGACCAGCGCGCCGCGCAGACCGGTTCGCTGCGCAACTCGGGCTTCGCCCGGCAGCTCCTGGTCGACGCACGCGCCGACTTCCAGCGCATCGGCGTCGCCCACGGCGAGGCCTGGACGTGCCTCGAGCTGGCGATCGTGGACGCGGGCAACGCCCGTACCCAGGCGGCCCTCGCGCTGTGCGAGGAGGCGGCGGCCCTGTTCACGTCCTACGGCGACCGGCGGGGCGAGGACTGGGCCCGCTTCCTGCGCTGCACGCTCCTGCCGTACGCGGCCCCGGGCGGCGTGGAGGTGGGCACTGCGGTGGCGCAGGAGGACCTGGCGGAGCTGCGGCGGGCGCACCATCCGCTGCGCGACGACCGGCTGACCGAGTGCCTGGAGGCCTACGGCCTGCTGCTGGACCGCGGCGTCCGCCTGGAGTCGGGCTGGCAGGCATGGCGTCTGGGGCTGGTACCGGACAGGCACGGACGGGAGGTCATGGGGGTGGACGTCGGCGCGGTCTGAGGCGGCCCCGGCCCCGCCGAGGGTGAGGCGGGCTCGGGCCCCGCGCGAGGTGAAGCGGCCCCGGCCCCGCGCGAGGTGAAGCGGGCTCGGGCCCCGCGCGAGGTGAAGCGGGCTCGGGCCCCGGGCGAAGAGGGCGGGCTCGGGACCCGCGCGAGGTGAAGCGGCCCCGGCCCCGCGCGAGGTGAAGCGGGCTCGGGCCCCGCGCGAGCTGAGGCGGGCTCGGGACCCGCGCGAGGTGAAGCGGCCCCGGCCCCGCGCGAAGAGAGCGGGCTCGGGACCCGCGCGAGGTGAGGCGGGCTCGGGACCCGCGCGGAGAGAGCGGGCTCGGGCCCCGGCCGGTAGCCGGTGATCCGGCTACCGGACCGGGCCCGGCGCCCGCGGCAGCGTCCGCGCTCGCCCGGTCACGGCCTCACGTCGCCGAGGAGGGCTTCCCCGTCGTCGTGTTCGCCGCCGTGTCACCCGGGGCGTCCGTCGGCGCGCCGGCGGAGGTCCGCTCCCCGGCGGCCGTCTCCGTGAAGTCGACCTTGCCCATGTGCTTGCTCATGGACCTCATCAGGCCCCACACCGCGACCGCCATCGCCGCGAAGACGACGAAGCCGAGGACGCCGGGGGTGACCTTGTTCTCGTCGACCTCCTTGGCAAGGGGGACGAGGTGCGTCATTGCCAGGCTCACGCTTGCGCTCATGTCAGGCATTGTCGCGGATGCCCGCGAAGAGGTCGTCCTCGGGGATGGCGGTGTCGACGCGCGACTTCGCGAGCTCGTACTCCTCCGTGGGCCACACCTCCCGCTGGATCTCCATGGGAACGCGGAACCAGCCGCCGTCGGGGTCGATCTGGGTGGCGTGCGCGATCAGCGCCTTGTCGCGGATCTCGTAGAAGTCGTCGCAGGGGATGTGCGTGGTGAGCGTGCGCTCCCGCTGCCCGAACTCCTCCCAGCGCTTGAGCCACTCCCCGTAGGGGGACTCCAGGCCGCGGTCGAGCATCGCCTGGTGCAGCGCCATGGTGCGCGGACGGTTGAAGCCCTGGTTGTAGTAGAGCTTCAGCGGCCGGTAGGCGGCGCCGAACTCGCTCTCGGGGTACTTCTCGGTGTCGTCCGCGCCTTCGAACGCCACCATGGAGATCTTGTGGGTCATGATGTGGTCGGGGTGCGGGTAGCCGCCGTTCTCGTCGTAGGTGGTGATCACCTGGGGACGGAAGGTGCGGATCTGCTTCACCAGCTCGCCGGCCGCCTTGTCGACGTCCTCCAGGGCGAAGCAGCCCTCCGGGAGCGGCGGCAGCGGGTCGCCCTCGGGCAGGCCGGAGTCGACGAAGCCGAGCCACTCCTGCCGGACGCCGAGGATCTCGCGGGCCTCGTCCATCTCCTTCTTGCGCACCTCGTGGATGTGCTCCTCGATGTACGTGTCGCCCTGCAGCTTGGGATTGAGGATGGAGCCGCGCTCCCCGCCCGTGCAGGTCACGACCAGCACGTCCACCCCCTCGGACACGTACTTCGCCATGGTGGCCGCGCCCTTGCTCGACTCGTCGTCGGGGTGGGCGTGCACGGCCATCAGTCGCAGCTGGTCAGTCAAGACTCAATCCTCGGTAAGTCGGCGCCCGGTGTGCACCGGCGCGATCGCAGGCTTCTATAGTGACCGAATCGGGGGGCGAATAATTCCGCGCCGAGAGGACGATCATGAGCA
Organism: Streptomyces sp. SAS_272; assembly: GCF_052543235.1. Classification (NCBI taxonomy): domain Bacteria; kingdom Bacillati; phylum Actinomycetota; class Actinomycetes; order Kitasatosporales; family Streptomycetaceae; genus Streptomyces; species Streptomyces sp. SAS_272. Next base: position 74,959 of record NZ_JBMNDR010000036.1, read on the forward strand.
CGGCCAGCACGCGACTTCCGGAGGGCCGGTACGGCGGTTCCTCGGACGAGCGCGCCGACCACAAGCTCAAGATCGCCGGTGCGGTGCTGGGCGCCCTGCTGCTGGCGCTGATGGGCTACTTCGCCTACCACTACGTCGGCCAGAACAAGATCAGCGCCGAGGTGATCGCCTTCGAGGCGACCTCGGACTCCGCGGTGCGGGTCCACCTGGAGGTCCGCAAGGACTCGGGCACGAGCGGCTACTGCACGGTGCGCTCGCAGGCCGCCGACGGCGCCGAGGTGGGCCGGGCGGACTTCCGGTTCTCCGGTTCGGACACGCGCATCGACAAGGTGGTCACCCTGCGTACGACCGCGACGGGCACGACGGCGGAGCTGCTCGGCTGCCACGCCGACTGACGCGGGAGCCCCCACGCGAGTGGCACCCACGGTAATACCTGTTCGTTGACCTGCGTCGACGCAATTCTGGTGGCTTATGTCCTCCCCCTTCGGCCACTGAATTGTTAGGCTCGTGGTTTCGCCCATCACCTGAGGAACATGCTTCTGGGTGGGCGATGCTTTGACTTCCCAGTACCGACGAGGAGCACCTGTGACCCAGACCAGCGAGTCCGTCACCTGGCTGACCCAGGAGGCGTACAACAAGCTCAAGGTCGAGCTTGAGTACCTTACTGGTCCTGCGCGCACGGAGATCGCCGCCAAGATCGCGGCCGCGCGCGAGGAGGGGGACCTGCGCGAGAACGGTGGGTACCACGCGGCCAAGGAGGAGCAGGGCAAGCAGGAGCTCCGTGTGCGCCAGCTGACCCAGCTCCTGGAGAACGCCAAGGTGGGCGAGACCCCTACCTCCACCGACGGCACGGTGGCGCCCGGCATGCTCGTGACCATCGCCTTCGACGGCGACGAGGACGACACCACGACCTTCCTGCTCGCCTCGCGCGAGTACGCGAGCTCCGACATCGAGACCTACTCGCCCCAGTCCCCGCTGGGCACCGGCGTGATCGGTCACAAGGTCGGCGAGGAGGCGGAGTACGAGCTGCCCAACGGCAAGAAGGCCTCCGTGCGCATCCTCAAGGCCGAGCCCTACAGCGGCTGAGCCCTTTCGCGGACCTTCCGTCCCGGACCTCCTGTCCCGGACCTCCTGTCCCGGACCCCGCGTCCCGGATCTTCCGGACGAAGCCCCCGGCGCCCGTGCCGCCGGGGGCTTCGTCGTCCCCGCATCCGTCCGCCGCGGCCGGCCGGCTCTCACGGCCGTCGGCCGTCACCGCCGGCCGTCACGCCGTGCCCCGTCATGCGGTCGCCGTCGCGCTGTGACCGTCACGCGGTGGCCGTCACGCCGTGGCCGTCGTGCTGTGGCCGTCACGCGGTGGCCGAGCGGTACTTGCGGACGGCCAGCGTTCTGAACAGCACGATGATCAGGACCGAGTAGATCAGCGAGGCCCAGACCGGGTGCACCATCGGCCAGGCGTCGGACTGCGACTGGCCCGGGTTGGCGAACAGCACCCGGCACGCCTGGACGGTGGCGCTGAACGGGTTCCACTCGGCGACATGGCGCAGCCAGGGCGTCATGTTGCTGGTGTCCACGAACGCGTTGGAGATGAAGGTCACCGGGAAGAGCCAGATCAGCCCGCCCGACGTGGCCGCCTCGGGGGTGCGCACGCTCAGGCCGATCAGGGCGCCGATCCAGGTGAACGCGTAGCCGAGCAGAAGCAGCAGCCCGAAGGCCGCCAGGACCCGGCCGGCGTTGGTGTCCCCGTCGGAACCGACGCGCCAGCCGACCAGGAGGGCGACCAACGCCAGCACCAGCAGGGTGAGCGCGGTCTGCACGAGGTCGGCGAGGGTGCGGCCGGTGAGGACCGCGCCGCGCGCCATGGGCAGGGAGCGGAAGCGGTCGATGAGGCCCTTGTGCATGTCGTCGGCGATGCCGGCGCCGGCGCCCGCGGTGGCGAAGGTGACGGTCTGCGCGAAGATGCCCGCCATGAGGAAGTTCTTGTAGGCGGTGGCGCTGATGCTGTCGCCGATCCGCATGGAGCCGCCGAACACATAGGTGAACAGCACCACGAACATGATGGGCTGGATGAGCCCGAAAATGATCATTTCCGGGATGCGGGACATCCGGATCAAGTTGCGTTTCGCAACGACCAGCGAGTCGCGGACGGACTGGCCCAGCGGATGGGCGGGCTTGGGCGCCGCGCCGCGCACGGCGTCGGTGACGGCACTCATTTGACGGTCTCCCTCTCGCTCTGTCCGTTGTCGTCGTCGGTCGCCGCCCGCTCCTCGGCCACGTGCCCGGTCAGGGACAGGAAGACGTCGTCGAGGGTGGGGCGGCGCAGGCCGATGTCGTCGATCTCGATGCCGCGGGTGTCGAGCTCGCGGATCACCTCGGCGAGGAGCTTGGCGCCGCCGGTCACGGGCACCGTGAGTTTGCGGGTGTGCTGCTCGACGGTGGTGTCGCCCTTGCCGAAGCCGGTCAGCACCTCCTGCGCCACGGCGATGTGCGCGCGGTCGTGCACGACGACCTCCACGCGCTCCCCGCCGGTGCGGGCCTTGAGTTCGTCGGAGGTGCCGCGGGCGATGACACGGCCGTGGTCGACGACCGCGATGTCGTGCGCCAGGTGGTCGGCCTCTTCCAGGTACTGGGTGGTCAGCAGCAGGGTCGTGCCGCCGGAGACGAGGCGCTTGATGACCTCCCACAGCAGCTGCCGGTTGCGGGGGTCGAGGCCGGTCGTCGGCTCGTCCATGAACATCACGGGCGGCGAGACCACCAGTGCCGCGGCCAGGTCGAGGCGGCGGCGCATGCCTCCGGAGTAGGTCTTGGCCGTGCGGTCTGCGGCGTCCGCGAGGTCGAACTGTTCGAGGAGCTCGGCGGCCCGGGCCTTCGCCGCGCCGGCCCTCATCTGGTACAGCTGCCCGACCATCTGCAGGTTCTCGCGGCCGGTGAGGTACTCGTCGACCGCGGCGAACTGGCCGGACAGGCCGATCGAGCGGCGCACCTCGTTGGGATGTCTGAGCACGTCGAGGCCGGCGACCACGGCCCGCCCGCTGTCGGGGCGCAGAAGGGTGGTCAGACAGCGGACCGTGGTGGTCTTGCCCGCGCCGTTCGGCCCGAGCAGGCCGAGCACGGTGCCTTCCGGGACGTCGAGGTCGACGCCGTCCAGAGCCTTTACGTCGCCGAAGGTCTTCACCAGGCCTTCGGCGTAGATGGCGCCTGGCATATGAGTCTCCACGTCGTTGGGGATACTTCATGCGGGATCGAGTAAACCGGAATTGCGCCTTTCATCCTGCCGCCGAAAGCGGAGACGGGTGGCGTGACACAGACCATAACGCGATGTATCGCGTCTCACAACGGACTTTCTCGCGTGGGTGACGAAGGCCGTCCCGACCCGCGCCGACACCCTGCCGCGACCGCATCCGGACGCCTCCGCACACCCCTGACGGGGGCCGGGAAGGCCACGGCCGACGGTTCCCGGGGCGCCCCGGGTGAACCTTCCGGCGGCCTCAGTCGATGACGGTGTAGCCGGCCTCGCGCAGCGCCCGGCCGACCTCGGCGCAGTGCGCCGGCCCCTTCGTCTCCAGATGCAGTTCTACCTCCGCCTCGGTCAGCGCGAGCCGCGGATCGGTCCGCACATGGCCCACGTCCAGCACATTGGCGTCGACCGCCGACAACGCTCCGAGCATCGTCGCAAGAGCGCCCGGCCGGTCCGTCAGCCGCAGACGAACGGCCAGGTAGCGGCCCTGCGCCGCCATGCCGTGCCGCAGCACGCGCTCCATCAGCACCGGGTCGACGTTGCCGCCGGAGAGCACCGCGACGACCGGCCCCTCGAAGGCGCCCGGCTCGCTCAGCAGCGCGGCCACCGGACTCGCCCCGGCCGGCTCGACGACCAGCTTGGCCCGCTCCAGGCAGAGCAGCAGCGCGGTGGACAGCTCGCCCTCCGACACCGTGCGCACCTCGTCCACCAGGTCGCCGACGATGCCGAACGGCACGTCGCCCGGCCGGCCGACCTTGATGCCGTCCGCCATCGTCGTGGGGTTGGCGATCGACACCGGGCGCCCGGCCGCGAGCGAGGCCGGGTACGCCGCCGCGCCCGCCGCCTGCACGCCGACGATCCGCACGTCCGGCCGCAGCGCCTTCACGGCGACCGCGATGCCCGCCGCCAGGCCCCCGCCGCCGATCCCGACGACGATCGTGCGCACCTGCGGGCACTGCTCCAGGATCTCCAGGCCGACCGTGCCCTGCCCGGCGATGACGTCGGGGTGGTCGAAGGGGTGGATGAAGACCGCGCCCGTCGCGGCCGCGTACTCCTGCGCCGCCGCCAGCGTCTCGTCGACCACCTGGCCGTGCAGCCGCACCTCCGCGCCGTACTCCCGGGTCGCGCTGATCTTCGGCAGCGGCGCTCCCCGGGGCATGAACACCGTGGAGCGCACCCCCAGCAGCGCCGACGCCAGCGCCACGCCCTGCGCGTGGTTGCCCGCGCTCGCCGCCACGACCCCGGCGGCCCGCTCCTCCGGCAGCAGCCCGGCGATCCGCACGTAGGCGCCGCGCAGCTTGAACGAACCCGTCCGCTGGAGGTTCTCGCACTTGAGGTGCACCGGGGCCCCGACCAGCTGGGACAGGTGCCTGCTGCCCTCCATCGCGGTCGCCCGGGCCACGCCCGACAGCATCTTCTGGGCACCGCGCACATCGTCGAGGGTGACGGCGCGCAAGGAGTCAGCCGGGCTGTAGCTCATGACACCAGCATCGCAGTTCACAGGCGGGAACGACCGCTGTGACCAACCTCCGAGACCGGTTTCCGCAGCGCCGGTACGACCCGCCTTCCAGCCGCGTACTCTGTCCCCCATTCCAGCAGCCCCTTCATGAAGTGAGCCCCCGGCCATGCCCACAACACCTGAAATGTCGATGGACATGACGACCGTCGGTGACACCGGTCTTCTCGACACGCTGCAGCACGAGGTCGCGGTGTTCGCGCGCCGGGCCGAGCAGACCCGGCTCGGCGGCGTCGGACAGGTGCGCAACTCCATGGACCGCGCCGCGTACCTGCTGCTCAACCGTCTCGACAACGAAGGTCCGATGGGCGTCAAGGCGCTCGCCGCGAGCATGGGAATCGACTCCTCGACGGTCACCCGGCAGGTGGCGCCGCTCGTCGACACCGGCCTGGTCAAGCGGACCTCGCACCCGGAGGACGGGCGGGCCGTGGTGCTCCAGCTGTCCCCGCGCGGGGCGTCGCGCCTCGAAGAAGTGCGCTCCTCCCGACGGCAGTTGATGGCCGAACTGACGGACGACTGGGCGCCGGAGGAGCGCGAGGCGTTCTGCGCGCTCCTCACGCGCTTCAACACCGCGCTGTCCTCCCGGATGGCCTCCACGGGCGTCCCGGGCGCGGAGCAGTCGCCGGCCGCCACCTGACCCCCGGGCGCCCGCGCGCGGACGACTTTCCGGCGTGCGTGCGCGGCTCTTGACCGGCGGCCCGCCCCTGGCCTCAGATGAGACCGGGGCAGATGGCCGTCCGAAGGACGCCGTCAGGCGGGAGGCTCGGTGTGCAAGAGAGGCGTGCGACCCAGGAACTCCGCAGGAACCGGGACTTCGAGGCGTTCGTCGCCGGAGCCGGCGGGCGGCTGCTGCACACCGCCACGCTGCTCACCGCGGAGGCCCCGGACGACAACCCGCGCGCACGTCGTCTGCTGACCCTGGCTCTCGCGCACACGTACGCGTGCTGGGACCGGCTGCGCGGTGAGGACCCCTACGACCACGCCCGTGAGTGCCTCGCGGCCCGCTTCGCGCACGGCGCCTGGCACCGGTACGGCACGCTGCGCTTCGGCCGTGGCCGCCCGGGTTCGGCCGTCGGCGCGCTGGCCCGCCTCACCCCCCGGCAGCGTCTCGTCCTCGTCCTCAGGCTGTACGAGGGCGTCGCCGAGGAGCAGGTGGGGGCGCTGCTGGGGCTGTCCGAGGACCGGGTCCGCGCGGTCTGCGAACGGGCGACGGCCACGTTGCTGCATCCGCCGCGCGATCCCGCGCCCGTGGTGCGCCGGGCGAAGGCGGCGGCGTCGTGAACCGGGCCGCCCGGGAGGCCGCCGTCCGGCAGATGATGGAGCGGGCGGCCCCGCCCCTGCCGGCGGAGCTCTACCCGGACGTCGTCCGCCGGGGCAGCCGGTTGCTGCGCCGACGGACGCTCGCCCTGCGGCTGATGTGGCTGCTGCTGTTCGCGGCGGCCGTGACGTTCGTCGTCTGGGCGGCGGTCGTCGAGCCGTGGGTGGAGCCGCCGTCGCAGACGACCCCACCGCTGACCGGCTGGTGACGACCCGCGCCGACGGCCGTGCGACGACTAACCGAGGGCCTGCTGGAGGTCCTCGAGGAGGTCGTCGACGTTCTCGATGCCGACGGAGAGACGGACGAGGTCGCCGGGCACCTCGAGGGCGGAACCGACCACGGACGCGTGCGTCATACGGCCCGGGTGCTCGATGAGGGACTCGACGCCGCCCAGCGACTCGCCGAGGGTGAACACCTTGGCGCGGTTGCAGACCTCGACGGCCGCCTCCTCGCCGCCGGCGACCCGGAAGGAGATCATGCCGCCGAAGGCCCGCATCTGCTTGGCCGCGACCTCGTGACCGGGGTGCTCCGGCAGGCCCGGGTACAGCACGCTCGTCACGCGCGCGTGACGGGTCAGCATGTCGGCGATCCTGGTGGCGTTCTCACTGTGCCGGTCCATGCGCACCGACAGCGTCTTCGTGCCGCGCAGCACCAGCCAGGAGTCGAAGGGCCCGGCCACCGCGCCCATCGCGTTCTGGTGGTACGCCAGTTCCTCGCCGAGCTCCGCGTCGCCGGTGATCAGCGCGCCGCCGACGACGTCCGAGTGGCCGCCCATGTACTTGGTCAGGGAGTGCACGACGACGTCCGCGCCCAGCGACAACGGCTGCTGCAGATACGGCGTGGCGAAGGTGTTGTCGACGACGAGACGGGCGCCGGCCTCACGGGCGACCTGGGCCACGGCGGCGATGTCGGTGATGCCGAGGAGCGGGTTGGAGGGGGTCTCCACCCACACGGCCTTGGTCTTCGGTGTGATCGCGGCCCGGACGGCGGCGGCGTCGCCGGTGTCGGCGACCGACCATTCCACACCCCAGCGGGCCACGACCTTGGCGAAGAGCCGGAACGTGCCGCCGTAGGCGTCGTTGGGGATGACCACGTGGTCGCCGGGGCTGAGCAGCGTACGCAACAGGCAGTCCTCGGCCGCCAGTCCGGAAGCGAACGCGAGGCCTCGGCGGCCGCCTTCGAGGGCGGCGAGGTTCTCCTCGAGGGCGGTCCTGGTGGGGTTGGCGCTGCGGCTGTACTCGTAGCCGCCGCGCAGACCGCCGACGCCGTCCTGCTTGTAGGTCGAGACCTGGTAGATCGGCGGGACGACCGCGCCGGTGAGGGGGTCCGCGGTGTTGCCCGCGTGGATCGCGAGGGTCTCGAAGTGCTGACTGATGTGCCTGTCGCTCATGGGCCCCGAGCGTAGTCCGCTCGCGGGCGCGGTGCGGCCCGGCGGCCGCAACGGCGGTCCGGCTCCGCCGTCACGGGCGGGTCGGCCCCGGCCGCCCGGGCGTCGGTCGGGGCACCGGCCGGGCGTCGGTCGGCAGGGACGTTTTTCCACAGGCATGGGGGCGGGTTGGCCAATTGTCGGCGCGGTCTGGTTCGCTTGTGGCATGGAGATTCTCTGGGTCCTGACGGCCGTGATCATGATCGGCTTCGTGCTTCTGGCGCTGCTGCGGCGCAGGCGCGGCCTGGTCGGGCTGGTCCCGGCAGATCATCCCGACGCCGCGGACCCGGCGAACTACGGCTTCCTGACCACGGAGGAGCTGGACATCCGTATGCCCGGCCCCGACCAGGACCTGCTGAACGTGCTGGACGTGGTGCAGCGCACGCAGGACTACCGGGCCGCGCAGCAGCTGCTGGCCGGCACCGAGACGGAGGGCGAGCTGCGCTGGCAGCGCGTCCAGGCCTTCGCGGGCGCGGCGGCGCTCGAGCTGCAGCAGCGGCCGGGCGGGGTCGCCGAGGCGCCGGGCGGGCAGTGGCTGCGGGTGTGGCGCACCGAGGCGCCGAAGGACGCGGGCGGTGCGGCGGTGCACGCCGAGTTCCTGGTCCAGCAGGCCTGGCGCACGTCGACGCCGGGCACGGACGACTTCCGGATCATCATGGAGGAGGCGAAGGACACCTGCGGGCAGGCTGCCCTGCTGGCCCCCGGTGACCCGGTCCCGTACATCGTCGAGCTGTCGGTGGCCCGCGGCATGAGGTACTCGCAGGCCGAGTTCGAGCAGCTCTGGCTGAAGATCCTGGACCGCGCCCCGGCGCACATGGGGGCGCATCTCGCGGCCCTGCACTACTGGTGCGAGAAGTGGCACGGTTCGCGCGAGCTGGCGTACGACTTCGCGGAGGCGGCGGCGGCGAGAGCACCGCGGGGCTCCCTGCTCGCGGCGATGCCCCTCTTCGCGGTCTTCGAGCACCTTCCCGAGGTCAACCTGGTCAGGAGCTTCTACCAGAGCGAGGTCGTGACGAAGGCGGTGCACGGTGCGCTGTTCGCGGTGCACGCGGCCCGGCCCGACGACCCGATGCTGGCGCATGTCCGCCATCTGCTGGTCTTCTTCCTGGTCCGCTCGGAGCGCTGGTCGGAGGCGATGAGCCAGCTCGTCCACGTGGACGGCCACGTCGGCGCCCTCCCCTGGACGCTCTCCCCGGACCCGGCGGCGGAGTTCGCGGTCTACCGCGCGCTGGCCGTCGCGGGCTACGAGGCGAACGGCGGCAGCCCGGCGACCATGCCGCACTGACCGCCGCTCGTGGCGCCCGAAGGGCCGTCGCTCCCGCCCGCCCTGCCCGATGCCTGCTCCGCCTGCTCGGTCTGCTCCGCCCTGCTCAGCCTGAGCAGGGCGGGAGGGTCGTCGGATCGGCCCGGTCGCAGCCCGTCCGTTCCTGTGCGAGCCTGAATTCATGATCAGGAAACCGCCTGTCCGCCGGCCCGTCCGGGCCGGGACGGGGGCGGCGGCCGCTGGGGCGGGGGCGCTCGAGAGGAGCTGATCGACATGAATCCGGTCACCGGGTCGCCTGTGCGGATCGAGGCGTTCCTCGACCCCCGGCTGTCCAGATGGCTGTGGCTGGTGAAGTGGCTTCTCGCCATCCCGCACTACATCGTGCTGTTCTTCCTGTGGATCGCGTTCTTCTTCGTGACCGTCGTGGCGTTCTTCGCCATCCTGTTCACGGGCCGGTATCCCCGGTCGCTCTTCGACTTCAACGTCGGCGTGCTGCGCTGGAACTGGCGTGTCGGTTACTACGCCCACGCCGCGCTCGGCACCGACCGGTATCCGCCGTTCACCCTGGCCGAGGTGACCGACTACCCGGCGCATCTCGAGGTCGCCTACCCCGAACGCCTGTCCCGGGGGCTGGTCCTGGTGAAGTGGTGGCTGCTGGTGATCCCGCAGTACATCGTCGTGGCGATGTTCGTCGGCGACTGGGGGTGGAGCTGGGGCGAGATGGACCGGTGGCACGGCGGCGGCCTGCTCTACTTCCTCTCGCTGGTCGCCGTGGTCATCCTGGCGTTCACCGGCCGCTATCCGGTCCACCTCTTCGACCTCCTGCTCGGGCTGGCCCGCTGGGTCGCGCGGGTGGCGGTCTACGCGGCGCTCATGACCGACGTGTATCCGCCGTTCCGCCTCGACATGGGGCCGCAGGAGACCCCTCCGCCGCTGACGAAGTCCTCGGCGAGCGGCTCGGGCGGCTCCGGACCGTGACCGCCGGGCGGCACCGGCGGCGCGGGCGGCGCGGGCGGGCGGTATTTCGGTTGCCCGGCGCGCTTCGGTGGGGGCTGAATGGCGGTCATGGCTGACATTCAGGGCTCGTACGACGATCTGTTCACCGCGGTGCCCACCGCTCTGGCCGCACTCCTGGACGACGGTGACGCGGGCGGCTCGGTGGCCGTCTTCGTGGACGGTGAGCCGGTGGTGGACGTCTGGGGCGGGTTCGCCGACGCGGCTCGCGAGGTGCCGTGGCAGCGGGACACCCTCGTCAACGTCTATTCCGTCACGAAGACCATGACGGCGCTGTGCGCGCTGGTGCTGGCCGACCGCGGCGAGCTCGACCTGGACGCGCCGGTCGCCCGCTACTGGCCGGAGTTCGCCGCGGCGGGCAAGGAGGCGGTGCTCGTACGGCACCTGCTCTCGCATACGGCCGGGCTGCCCGACTGGTTCGGTCCGGTCGCCGAGCTGTACGACTGGCCGGCCGCGACGGCCCGGCTGGCCGCGCAGGCTCCGCTGTGGGAGCCGGGCAGCGCGGCCGGGTACCACTCGCTCACCCAGGGGTTCCTGGTGGGCGAGGTCGTCCGCCGGATCACCGGCCGGATGCCGGGTGAGTTCTTCGCCGACGAGATCGCCGGCCCGCTGGACGCGGACTTCCACATCGGGCTGTCGGCGGAGCACGACCACCGGTTGGCGCTGACGGTCCCACCGCCGTCCCGGGACGAGGACTACACGGCGGGCACGGCCGCCGGCGACCCGGCGACGGACGCTGCGGGGTCCGCCGCCGACCCGGACGCGGCGCCGACTCCCAGGCCGACCGCGTTCCGGGTCCGCGACGGCAACAGCGTGGCCTGGCGCCGGGCGCAGATCCCGGCGGCCGGGGGTTTCGGGAACGCCCGCTCGGTCGCCCTGGTCCAGTCGGCGATGGCCTGCGGAGGTTCGGTGCGCGGGGTACGGCTGCTGTCGCGGGCGGGCCGTGACCGTGCGTGGGAGGAGCAGTTCAGCGGCGAGGACCGCAGGCTCGGCATGCCGATCAGCTGGGGCCTGGGTTACGGGCGGTTCGGTGGCACGTACGGCTGGGGCGGCTGGGGCGGCTCGACCGTCATGATCGAACCGGAGGCCCGCATGGTCGTCGCCTACGTGACCCATCAGATGCGCGAACCCACGAAGGACACCCGGGGACTCGACCTTCTGATGGCCGCCTACGACGGTCTCCAGGGCCTCCGGACCGGCGGCTGAGGGGTACGCCCCGACCGCACGGAAACGGCAAACGGCCCCCGGCGCAGTGCGCCGGGGGCC
>NZ_JBMNDR010000037.1:0-85595 GCF_052543235.1 Streptomyces sp. SAS_272
GATCGACCGGGGCCCCTCCGTCGTACAGGTGCGGCGCTCCAGGGTGTCAGGCCTTGACGCGGACCTGGTCGCGCAGCTTCGTGGTGATGTCGATCGCCACGTCCTTGGTGATGCTCTTGGTGTTGTCGCCCGGGGACACCATGGCGATCGTGCTGTAGTCGGCCCAGACGCAGAACCAGTCGGTCGACTCCTTCTTGGTCAGCGAGTTGGTGCTCTTCAGCGACTGGCACTTCATGACCGCGCCGTCGATGTCGGCCTCCTCGGGCTGACCGATCAGCTCGGTCTTGCCCTGGGTGCTGCTGGACGAAGCGGAGGAGTTGCTGCTCTGCAGTTCCTTCTGGATGACGGCGAAGTAGGTGTCGAGCGACGACTCGGGGTTCGCGATCTTGCCGTAGCCGCCCAGCATCGAGAACCCTCTGGCCGTCAGGAGCTCGGCCTGGCTCGGCAGGTCGGCGGGGTCGGGGTTCTGCGGGTCGTAGTCGCCGAAGTCGGCCGTCGACCACTGACCGATGACGGCCTTGCCGTCCTTGACGCCGCTGGCCGTCAGGTACTTGGCGGTGTCCGCGTCGGTGCTCTCGCCGCCCTTGCCGACCCGCTTGTAGTCGGTGAGCGCCGTGGCCGGGGTGTCCAGTCTGTGCGGGCCGTCGTCCTTCAGGCCGCCGGCGCCGCCGCCCCCGCCGATCACGAAGTAGGCGCCCACGCCGATCGCCGCCACGACCGCGACCGCGCCGATGATCAGGCCCGTCTTCTTGCCGCCGCCGCCGGGCGGCGGGGGCTGCGGGACTCCGTAGGGAGGCTGGCCGTAGGGCGGCTGCTGTCCGTAGGGAGGGGTCGGCTGCTGGCCGTACGCGGGCTGCTGGCCGTAGGGCGGGGCCTGCGGCGGGACGCCCTGCGGGGGCTGGGCCGGGTAGCCGTAGCCGGGCTGCGGGGCGGGAGGCTGCTGGGGGTAGCCGTAGCCGGGCTGGGGCGCCTGCGGCGGTTGGCCGTACGGACCGGGCTGTCCGTACGGTCCGGGCTGCTGGGGCTGCCCGCCGTACGGGCCCGGCTGGTTGTGACTCATTCCTGGGTTCCCCTCCAGATACTTATGTGATTTTCACATCCTGGCTCAAAGCCGATGTCTGCAAGGCGGCGGGGGCCCCACCGTTACACGGCAAACACGTTTCGGAACGGCCCCGTGACACCCCTAAACTGGGCCCGTGACCGAGAACGCTCAGCAGCAGCCATCAGCGCCCCACACCGAACTGCCGACCCAGTACGCGCCGGCCGACGTAGAGGGGCCGCTGTACGAGCGCTGGGTAGAGCGGGGCTACTTCGAGGCGGACGCCAAGAGCGAGAAGCCTCCGTACACGATCGTCATCCCCCCGCCGAACGTCACGGGCAGCCTGCATCTCGGGCACGCCTTCGAGCACACGCTCATCGACGCCCTCACCCGCCGCAAGCGCATGCAGGGCTTCGAGACGCTCTGGCAGCCCGGCATGGACCACGCCGGCATCGCCACCCAGAACGTCGTCGAGCGTGAACTGGGCAAGGAGGGCAAGTCCCGTCACGATCTCGGCCGTGAGGCGTTCGTCGAGCGCGTCTGGCAGTGGAAGGGCGAGTCCGGCGGCCAGATCAGCGGCCAGATGCGCCGCCTCGGCGACGGCGTCGCGTGGTCCCGTGAGCGCTTCACCATGGACGAGGGGCTGTCCCAGGCCGTCCAGACCATCTTCAAGCGGCTCTACGACGACGAGCTGATCTACCGCGCCGAGCGCATCATCAACTGGTGCCCGCGCTGTCTGACGGCGATCTCGGACATCGAGGTCGAGTACCAGGACGACGACGGCGAGCTCGTCTCCATGAAGTACGGCGAGGGCGACGACACGATCGTCGTCGCCACCACGCGCGCCGAGACGATGCTCGGCGACACGGCCGTCGCCGTCCACCCCGACGACGAGCGCTACAAGCACCTGATCGGCAAGCTGATCCGGCTGCCGCTGACGGACCGTTCCATCCCGGTCGTCGCCGACACCCACGTCGATCCCGAGTTCGGCACCGGCGCGGTCAAGGTGACCCCGGCGCACGACCCGAACGACTTCGAGATCGGCCAGCGCCACGACCTGCCGTCGCTCACCGTCATGGACGAGCACGCGGTCATCACCGCCCACGGCCCCTTCCAGGGCCTGGACCGGCTCGAGGCCCGCTCCGCCATCGTCGCCGCGCTGCGCGCCGAGGGCCGGATCGTCGCCGAGAAGCGCCCGTACGTCCACTCCGTCGGCCACTGCTCGCGCTGCAAGACCACCATCGAGCCGCGCCTGTCCATGCAGTGGTGGGTCAAGGTCGGCCCGCTGGCGAAGGCCGCCGGTGACGCCGTCCGCGACGGCCGCGTCAAGATCCATCCGCAGGAGATGGAGAAGCGGTACTTCGACTGGGTCGACAACCTCCACGACTGGTGCATCTCGCGGCAGTTGTGGTGGGGTCACCGCATCCCCGTCTGGTACGGGCCGAACGGCGAGGTCGTCTGCGTCGGTCCCGACGACGAGGCGCCGACCGGCGAGGGATGGCGGCAGGACACCGACGTCCTCGACACCTGGTTCTCCTCCGGCCTGTGGCCCTTCTCGACGCTCGGCTGGCCCGAACAGACCGAGTCGCTCGCGAAGTTCTACCCGAACTCCGTCCTGGTCACCGGCTACGACATCCTCTTCTTCTGGGTCGCCCGGATGATGATGTTCGGCCTGTACGCGATGGACGGCACTCCGCCGTTCCACACCATCGCCCTGCACGGCATGGTCCGCGACCAGTTCGGCAAGAAGATGTCGAAGTCCTTCGGCAACGCGGTCAACCCGCTGGACTGGATGGACAAGTACGGCTCCGACGCGCTCCGCTTCACCCTCGCGCGCGGCGCCAACCCCGGCGTCGACGTCCCGATCGGCGAGGACTGGGTCCAGGGCTCCCGCAATTTCGCCAACAAGATCTGGAACGCGACGCGCTTCGCGCTGATGAACGGCGCCACGGTCGACGGCCCGCTGCCGGACGCCTCGCAGATGTCGGCGGCCGACCGCTGGATCCTCTCCCGTCTCAACTCCGTCGTCGCGGATGTCGACGCGCTCTACGAGGACTACCAGTTCGCGAAGCTCTCCGATGCGCTGTTCCACTTCGCCTGGGACGAGGTCTTCGACTGGTACGTCGAGCTGTCGAAGACGACGTTCATGGCCGGCGGGGAACCCGCGAAGGTCTCCGGCCGCGTCCTCGGCGAGGTCCTCGACGTCACGCTGAAGCTGCTGCACCCGATCGTCCCGTTCGTCACGGAGACCCTCTGGACGACGCTGACCGGCGGCGAGTCCCTCGTCATCGCCGAGTGGCCGACCGCCGTGTCCGTTCCCGGGGCCGACGCCCCGGGGGGCTTCCGGGACGCCGCCGCGGAGCGGGAGATCGAGAGCCTGAAGTCGGTCATCACCGAGGTCCGCCGCTTCCGCGCCGACCAGGGTCTCCAGCCGGGCCAGCGGGTCCCCGCCCGCCTGACGCTCGACGGCACGGCGCTGGCGTCCCACGAGCCCGCCATCCGGCAGCTGCTGCGCCTGCAGCCCGAGGGCGAGAGCTTCTCCGCCACGGCGACCCTGCCGGTCGCGGGCGCCACGGTCGCGCTGGACCTGTCCGGCACGATCGACGTGGCCGCGGAGCGCAAGCGGCTCGCCAAGGACCTGGCCGCCGCCGAGAAGGAGAAGGCCCAGGCCAACGCCAAGCTCGGCAACGAGGCGTTCCTGGCGAAGGCCCCGGACAACGTGGTCGACAAGATCCGCACCCGCCTCGCCAAGGCGGACGAGGACATCGCGCGTATCCAGGCTCAGCTGGAGCGTCTGCCGCAGGCGTAGGACACCGCGACGATCGAAGGCCCCCGGGACCGGCGCCGCCGGCACGATTCCGGGGGCCTTCGCCCGTCTCCGCCTGTCTCCGCCACCTCCGCCCACCTCTGTCACCGCCCGTCCGTAGACTGGGCCCGTGAGCGAGCTCCCCCCGAACGGCAACCCAGACGACCTGCCCGCCCCCTTCGAGCCCCTCGATCCCTTCGACGAGATCGTCGCCGAGGAGACCGACCGCGACCCCGACCTCGCGGTGATCGAGGCCGGCAGCCGCACCCTGCGCACCCAGGGCGGCGCGCCGCAGTCCGACACGCCCGCGCGCCCCACGGACCCGGAGGTCGACAAGGCCCTGCGCGAGGTCGAGGCGGAGCTGGCCACCCGCTGGGGCGAGACCAAGCTGGAGCCCTCCGTCGACCGCATCGCCGCGCTGATGGACGTGCTGGGGGAGCCGCAGCGCTCGTACCCCTCGATCCACATCACCGGCACCAACGGCAAGACGTCGACCGCCCGCATGATCGAGGCGCTGCTCGGCGCCTTCGAACTGCGCACCGGCCGCTACACGAGCCCCCACGTCCAGTCGATCACCGAGCGGATCAGCCTGGACGGCGCCCCGCTCTCCGCCGAGCGGTTCATCGAGACGTACGACGACGTCAAGGCGTACGTCGAGATGGTCGACGGCATGCAGGAGTACCGGCTGTCGTTCTTCGAGGTGCTGACCGGCATGGCCTACGCGGCCTTCGCCGACGCGCCCGTCGACGTCGCCGTGGTGGAGGTCGGCATGGGCGGCTCGTGGGACGCCACGAACGTGATCGACGCCGACGTGGCCGTCGTCACGCCCATCGATCTCGACCACACCGACCGGCTCGGGGAGACGCCCGGGGCGATCGCCGCCGAGAAGGGCGGGATCATCAAGCAGGACGCCACGGTCATCCTCGCCCAGCAGCCCGTCGACGCGGCGCAGGTGCTGCTGAGGAAGGCCGTCGAGGTCGACGCCACGGTCGCCCGGGAAGGGCTGGAGTTCGGGGTCGTCGCCCGCCAGGTCGCCGTCGGCGGACAGCTCGTCACCCTGCGCGGCCTGGGCGGCGAGTACCCCGAGGTGTACCTGCCGCTGCACGGCCCCTACCAGGCGCACAACGCGGCCGTGGCGCTCGCCGCCGTCGAGGCGTTCTTCGGCGTCGGCTCCCAGCGGCCCGAACCGCTCGACATCGAGACCGTGCGCAAGGCGTTCGCGGCGGTGTCCTCGCCGGGCCGCCTCGAGGTCGTCCGGCGCTCCCCGACCGTCGTCCTGGACGCCGCGCACAACCCGGCCGGCGCCCGCGCCACCGCCGAGGCCGTCGGCGAGGCCTTCGACTTCTCCCGTCTGATCGGCGTGGTCGGGGCCAGCGCGGACAAGAACGTCCGGGGGCTGCTCGAGGCCTTCGAGCCGATCTTCGCCGAGGTCGTGATCACCCAGAACACGAGCCACCGCGCGATGGACGCCGACGAGCTCGCCGCGATCGCCGTCGAGGTGTTCGGCGACGACCGCGTCCAGGTCGAGCCCCGGCTGCCGGACGCCCTCGAGGCGGCCATCACGCTCGCCGAGGAGGAGGGCGAGTTCGCCGGCGGCGGCGTCCTCGTCACCGGTTCCGTCATCACCGTCGGCGAGGCCCGACTGCTCCTCGGGAAGGGCTGAGGACACCATGCGCACTCTCTGTTCCTCGACCCTGATCGGCGAGTTCTTCGTCATCGGCTTCGCCGGTCTGGTCGCCATGAAGGACGCCGACCTGTCCACGTCCACGGTGTGGACGGTCTGCGGCGTCGCCATGCTCCTCAGCGTTCTGCTGTGCGGCGCAGTCACCCGGCCCGGGGGCGTCGCCCTCGGCTGGGCGCTGCAGATCGCTCTCGTCGCGTCCGGGTTCTTCGTCCCGATCATGTTCTTCATGGGAGTGCTCTTCGGGGCCCTGTGGTGGGCGTCCGTGCACTACGGCAGGAAGGTCGACGAGGCGAAGGCCCGCTTCGCCGCGCAGGCCGCAGGCCCCTCCCCGGACCCTGCTGACGCTGTGTGACAAACGCCGGGACACGCCCTGTAACCTCATCCCACCGCACACGCCGGCGCCGCCACCCGGCGCCGGAACATCGGCACCGCACACCGGTAGTAGAAGGAGTCCCCTCGTGAGCCAGCGCACCCTCGTCCTGCTCAAGCCCGACGCCGTCCGTCGTGGCCTGACCGGCGAGATCATCAGCCGTATCGAGCGCAAGGCCGGCTGGCGGATCACGGCGCTGGAGCTGCGCACCCTGGACCAGGACACGCTGGAGCAGCACTACGGAGAGCACAAGGGCAAGCCCTTCTACGAGCCCCTGGTGCAGTTCATGGCCTCCGGCCCGGTCGTCGCGCTGATCGTCGAGGGTGAGCGGGTCATCGAGGGCGTGCGCGCGCTGGCCGGCCCGACCGACCCGATCGCCGCCGCGCCCGGCTCCATCCGCGGCGACTACGGTGTGATCGTCCGCGAGAACCTGATCCACGCGTCCGACTCCGAGGAGTCGGCCGAGCGTGAGGTGAAGATCTTCTTCCCCGGTCGCGCCTGATCCGGGGGGCTTTCGCAGCGGTTGAACGGGCGATCGAGGGAACGTGAGCCCCCGAACGCCCGTCTCCGGAAGCGAACCCACACAGCATCTGCAAACAATGGCGGAGACCGCTCCGCAGTGTTCGTGCAGGCGCGTTTACGATGGAAGCCTTCACGTCACAGCACCCACCTCGCCGACCTGAAAAGCCCTCAAAGCTCATGGAAGGCCAGTCGAATCCTGATGGGGAACTCAATGTCGTTCATCGGCCGTGACATGGCTGTCGACCTCGGGACCGCCAACACGCTGGTGTACGTCAGGGGTCGCGGGATCGTACTCAACGAGCCGTCCGTCGTCGCGATCAACACCAACACCGGTGGCATCCTCGCGGTCGGCGCCGAAGCGAAGAAGATGATCGGGCGCACGCCGGGCAACATCGTCGCCGTGCGTCCGCTGAAGGACGGCGTGATCGCCGACTTCGAGATCACCGAGCGGATGCTCCGTTACTTCATCCTGAAGATCCACAAGCGGCGGTATCTGGCTCGGCCGCGGGTCGTCGTCTGCGTGCCCTCGGGCATCACGGGCGTCGAGCGCCGTGCCGTCATCGAGGCGTCGACCCAGGCCGGCGCCCGTCAGGTGCACATCATCGAGGAGCCCATGGCCGCTGCCATCGGTTCCGGCCTGCCGGTCCACGAGGCCACGGGCAACATGGTGGTGGACATCGGCGGCGGCACCACGGAGGTCGCGGTCATCTCGCTCGGCGGCATCGTCACCGCCCAGTCCATCCGCGTCGCGGGTGACGAGCTGGACAGCTCGATCATCCAGCACATCAAGAAGGAGTACTCGCTCCTCCTCGGTGAGCGGACGGCTGAGCAGATCAAGATCACGATCGGTTCCGCCTACGACCTCGACGACGACCAGCACACCGAAATCCGCGGCCGGGACCTCGTGTCCGGGTTGCCCAAGACCGTCGTCATCTCGGCCGCCGAGGTGCGCAAGGCGATCGAGGAACCGGTCAACGCGATCGTCGACGCCGTGAAGACCACGCTCGACAAGTGTCCGCCGGAGCTGTCCGGCGACATCATGGACCGCGGAATCGTTCTGACCGGCGGCGGAGCCCTGCTGCGCGGGCTGGACGAGCGGCTGCGCCGGGAGACCGGCATGCCCATCCACATCGCGGAGGACCCGCTGGACAGCGTGGCGCTCGGCTCCGGCAAGTGCGTCGAGGAGTTCGAGGCGCTCCAGCAGGTCCTGGACGCCGCGCCGCGCAGATGACGTAACGCTTCGATTCCGCCGTACGGGATGATCTCCTCTCGTGCGGCGGATCGTTGATCCAGAGGCATAAGCTCCGACAAAAGCGCCCTTGGCCATCCTGGCCCGGGGCTACCCGAATTACCGCTTCCGTTTTCCGGAACCCGACACCTGCATCCTGATTCCTGTTCTTGGTTTTTTCTCGAGGAAGGGCACGGCCGCCGCACGTGAGGGACACACGAGAGAGCCGGCTGCTCCTGGTGCTGCTGATCGCCGTCGCGTTCGCGCTGATCACGGTGGACATCCGCGGCGGGGAGGACTCCCCGGTCGACGGCGCCCGGCAGGCCGCGGCCGCGGCCTTCGGCCCGATCGAGAACGGCGTGGCGTCGGCGGTGGACCCCGTCGGCAACGCCGTCTCCGCCGTCCGCGACTCCGGCGAACGCCATGACCGGCTCACCGATCTGGAGCAGGAGAACGCGGCTCTCAAGGCGAAGCTCGGCAGCGACGACCGCAACCGCAGCCGACTGGCGCAGCTCGACAAGATCCTGAAGATCGCCGGCGCCGGCCAGTACGGCATCAAGGGCGCGGAGGTCATCGCGATAGGAGCGGCCCAGGGCTTCTCCTGGACCATCACCATCGACATCGGCGCGCGGGACGGCGTCAAGCGCGACATGACGGTCCTCAACGGGGACGGGCTGGTCGGGCGGGTCACCACCGTCGGCCCGAACACCGCGACCGTCCTGCTGGCCAGCGACCCCGACTTCACCGTCGGCACCCGGATGGAGGCGTCCGACGAGCTCGGCTTCGCCTCCGGGCAGGGCGACCGGCCGCTGCGCGTCGAACTCCTCAACGGCAAGGCCGACGTGAAGAAGGGCGACCGGCTGGTCACCTTCGGCTCGCAGGCCGACAAGCCCTTCGTGCCCGGCGTCCCCGTCGGCATCGTCTCCCGCGTCGACCCCTCCGGCGGCGACCTCACCCGCACCCTCTACGTCACGCCGTACGTCAGCTACACCAAGCTCGACATCGTGGGCGTCGTCGTCGAGGCCCCGAAGAAGGATCCGCGCGACACCGTGCTCCCCTCGAAGCCCAAGCCGGTCCCCACGCCGACGGTGACCGTCACGGTCACGCCGAGCGCGAACGCACCCGAAGACGGCCAGCAGCAGTAGGAGCTGACAACCCCCATGCGCGTCAACCGGATCCTGCTCTCCGTTCCGCTGGTCGTGGTCGCCCTGGTGATCCAGGTGAGCGTCCTCGCCCGCCTTCACCTCCCGGGGGCCGTCCCCGACCTGCTCCTGCTCACCGTCCTGGGCCTGGCCATGGTGTACGGCCATGTCGGCGGCGCCCTCATCGGCTTCGGCGCCGGCCTGCTCGCCGACCTGGCGCCCCCCGCCGACCACGCCGCCGGCCGCTACGCCCTCGTGCTGTGCGTGATCGGCTATCTCGCCGGGCTCGCCAAGCCCGAGACCGGGCAGATCAAGTCGGCCACCGGTCCGATGGTCGTGGTGGTCGGCGCCGCCATCGGCTCCACCCTGCTGTACGCCGGGGTCGGCGCCCTCGTCGGCGACACCGCCGCCCGCCATGTCGGCCTCACCGGGCTGCTGTTCACGGCCGCCCTGTACGACCTGCTGCTCGCGCCGTTCGTGGTCCCCGCGATCATGTTCCTGGCGCGGCGCGCCGACAACGACCCCCTCGCGGAGACCAACTCCGCGGCGAACAGCCCCGACATCTCCTCCGGCTGGCTCTCCTCCGGGACGGGCCTGCGGATCGGCGGGCAGCGCGGCGGGCTCAAGCTGAAGGCGGCCAAGTCACGGGCGACCCGGGCGGGCCGCATCAAGGGGGTCAAGCGCCTGTGAGCGCCGGTGCCCGCGCGGGGAGCGCGTCCGTGGAGGAATCACCCGAACGGGGCAAGGTCAGGCGGAACGAGGCCTCACAGGCTGATCGTTCATCATTCGTCCGCGCACATGTGTTCGCGCACCGAGAGGGGGAGCAGCCGCAGTGACCAACATCCCCGAGACCGGTCGGACCCCACGGGTCCAGATCCGGCTCGTCGTGATCCAGATCCTCGTCCTCTCCCTGCTCGGCACCCTCGGCGGCCGTCTGTGGTACCTCCAGATCCGGGAGGGCGCGGCGTACGCCAAGGAGGCCTCCGGCAACCACGTCCAGCAGGTGGTCGAGCCCGCGGTGCGCGGCTCGATCCTGGACGCGCGCGGGGTGCCTCTCGCCGACAACGAGACACGGCTCGTGGTCTCCGCCTCCCGCACCGACCTGCTGAAGCAGAAGGACGACGGCAAGGCGGTTCTGGCCAAGCTCGCGGGCGTCCTCGGCATGAAGCCGGACGAGGTCGCGCAGAAGGTCCGGCTGTGCGACGCGAAGACCCCCCAGCCCTGTTGGAACGGCTCGCCGTACCAGCCGATCCCCATCACCGACGAGGCGACCGCCAAGCAGGCGCTCCAGATCCGCGAACGCGCCGAGGACTTCCCCGGCATCACCGCCGAGCCCGAGGCCGTGCGTCGTTACGCGGCCCCCGGCAACGCCAACACGGCCCAGGTCCTCGGCTATCTCTCTCCGGTCACCGACGACGAGATCACCAAGGCCCAGGACAGCGACTCGCCCTACCTGCGTTCCGACCAGGTCGGCCGCTCCGGCCTGGAGCGCCAGTACGACAAGGAGCTGCGCGGCAAGGCCGGCGTCACCCGCTACGAGGTCGACAACCTCGGCCGCGTCATCGGCGAGGCCGAGGCGGACGAGGCGCAGCCCGGCGCCAATCTCGTCACCAGCATCGACGCCCGCGTCCAGCGGGTCGCCGAGTACGAGCTGAGCAACGCGATGAAGGTGGCACGCGAGTCGTTCGACAAGATCACCGGCGAGAACTACAAGGCCGACTCCGGGGCGGTCGTGGTGATGGAGGCCAAGACCGGCCGGGTCGTCGCCATGGCGTCCGCCCCGGCCTACGACCCCAACGTCTGGGTCGGCGGGATCTCCGCCAAGGACTACAAGAAGCTCACCGGCAAGAACTCCGACTACCCGCTGCTCAACCGGGCCATACAGGGTCAGTCGGCGCCCGGTTCGACGTTCAAGGTGGTCTCCACGGCCGCCGCGGTCGAGGCGGGTTACGAGTGGGACGGCGGCTACCCGTGCACCAGCTCGTACTCGGTGGGCGGCCAGGTCTTCAAGAACTTCGAGGGAGAGAGCTTCGGCCCGATCTCGCTCGGCCGGGCCCTCGAGGTCTCCTGCGACACCGTCTTCTACGGCCTCGCGGACCGGGAGTGGAAGAAGGACGGCGGCATCAACCCGAAGAAGGGTGAGCCCAAGGACTACTTCTACAAGGCGGCCCACCAGTTCGGCCTCGGCAAGGAGACCGGCGTCGACCTGCCCAACGAGGTCACCGGCCGTGTCCCGGACCGTCAGTGGAAGGAGTCCTACTGGAAGGCCAACAAGGACTCCTGGTGCAAGTACGGCAAAAAGGGCGGCACGTATGTCGAGATGATCGCGTACGAGAACTGCCTCGAGGGCAACAAGATGCGCGAGGGCGACTCGATCAACTACTCCATCGGCCAGGGCGACACCCTCGTCACCCCGGTTCAGGAGGCCGTGATCTACGGGGCGCTCGCCAACGGCGGCACGATGTACACCCCGACCATCGGCAAGGCCATCGTCAGCGCCGACGGCAGGACCGTCCAGGAGATCAAGCCCAGGCCCAAGGGCCGGCTGCCGGTCGACAAGGCCACGATCAAGGGCATGGACGCGGCCTTGGAGGGCGTGGTCACCCGCGGTACCGCCGCCTGGAAGTTCGGCGGCTGGCCGCAGAAGGAGATCCCGCTGCACGCCAAGACCGGTACCGCGGAGGTCTACGGCAAGCAGACGACGTCCTGGCTGGCCACGTACAGCAAGGACTACACGGTCGTCATGACGATCGCTCAGGCCGGTACCGGCTCGGGCGCCTCCGGTGAGGCCGTGCGGCACATCTACAACGCGATGTACGGCGTCTCGGACGACGGCAAGATCGACAAGAAGAACGCCCTGCTGCCCACCCCGCAGGTCGGTCTGCCGAAGGTCCAGGCGGACGGCACGATCAAGTCCCCGAAGGTCTCGAAGGACCCGGCCAAGGAGCAGCGCGCCAGCCAGCAGACCGCTCCGAAGCCGGACGAGACGCAGACCGCGGCCACCGTCCAGCAGAACACCGATCCCAACCGCGACACCCGCAGGCGACGGCGGAAGAGGGGAAGCCGGAGGATGTGCACATGAGCGGCGCGAACGGTTTCTCCGTCTCCGGATACGGGCCCGAACGGGCCGGCTGGACCCGGGTCTTCGCCCGTGACTCGCTGGCCCGGCGGCTGGACTGGCCGATCCTGACGTCGGCGATCGCCCTGTCCCTGATCGGCTCGCTCCTGGTCTTCTCGGCGACCCGCAACCGCACCGAGATCAACCAGGGCGACCCGTACTACTTCCTCATCCGACACCTCATGAACACCGGCATCGGGATCTGCCTGATGATCGGCACGGTCTGGCTCGGCCACCGCTCCCTGCGCAACGCGGTGCCCGTCCTCTACGGACTCTCGCTCATGGGGATCCTGGCGGTGCTGACCCCGCTGGGCTCGACGGTCAACGGCGCGCACTCCTGGATCGTCGTCGGCGGCGGCTTCTCGCTGCAGCCCTCCGAGTTCGTGAAGATCACGATCATCCTGGGCATGGCCATGCTGCTCGCGGCCCGGGTCGACGCGGGCGACAAGCTCTACCCCGACCATCGCACGGTGCTCCAGGCCCTCGGCCTCGCGGCCGTCCCCATGCTGATCGTGATGCTGATGCCCGACCTCGGGTCCGTCATGGTCATGGTGATGATCGTGCTGGGGGTGCTGCTGGCCTCCGGAGCCTCCAACCGCTGGGTCTTCGGACTGCTCGGCGCGGGCACGGCCGGTGCCGTCGCCGTATGGCAGCTGCACATCCTGGACGACTACCAGATCGCCCGCTTCGCCGCCTTCGCCAACCCCAGCCTCGACCCCGCGGGGGTCGGCTACAACACCAACCAGGCCCGCATCGCGATCGGCTCCGGCGGTCTCTCCGGCGCCGGTCTGTTCCACGGCTCACAGACGACGGGCCAGTTCGTCCCGGAACAGCAGACGGACTTCGTCTTCACCGTTGCGGGCGAGGAGCTGGGGTTCCTGGGCGCGGGTCTGATCATCGTCCTGCTCGGTGTGGTCCTCTGGCGCGCGTGCCGGATAGCGCGTGAGACCACGGAGCTGTACGGCACGATCGTCGCCGCGGGCATCGTGGCCTGGTTCGCCTTCCAGTCCTTCGAGAACATCGGGATGACCCTGGGCATCATGCCCGTGACCGGTCTGCCGCTGCCCTTCGTCTCTTACGGCGGCACGTCGATGTTCGCCGTCTGGGTGGCGGTGGGACTGCTGCAGTCCATCCGGGTGCAGCGGCCGATGTCCGCGTAAACGCGCGGAGACCTTGTGGTTTCCCCGAGTTCGGCCGCTGTCCGGGCCCGTACGCCCTGCCGTGCGGGCCCGACTCCGACTAGATTCGATTCATGGCGGAGACGAAACGCGAGATCGAGCGCAAGTACGAATCCGATGACAGCGGGCTGCCCGACCTCACCGGCGTGGCCGGGGTCGCGTCCGTCCTCGACCAAGGCGTCGCCGAGCTGGACGCGATCTACTACGACACGTCCGACCTGCGACTGGCCGCGGCGTCCATCACGCTGCGCCGTCGCACCGGAGGATCCGACGCCGGCTGGCACCTGAAACTCCCCGTCGCGGCCGGCGTCCGGGACGAGATCCGGGCCCCGCTCTCCGACGCCGTGCCCGACGAGCTCGCCGGGCTGGTGCGCTCCCGCGTCCGCGAGGGACAGCTGGTGCCCGTGGTGCGGCTCCGGTCGGCGCGTGACGTCCGCCTCCTTCTCGACGCCGAGGGCCGGCTGCTCGCCGAGGCCAGCGTGGACGCCGTCAGGGCGGACCGGCTGTTCGGCGGCGAGGGCAGGGCCCAGTGGACCGAGATCGAGGTGGAGCTCGCCGACGGCGGCGATCCGGCCGTGCTCGACACGCTGGACAAGAGGTTGCGCAAGTCGGGCGTGCGGCCCTCGAAGTCGGCGTCGAAGCTGGCGCGGGCGCTGGCGGAGACGGCGCCCAGGAAGAAGCGGGCCAGGGCGAAGGCTGCTGCCGAGGGCGACGAGGCGAAGGCGGCGGCGAAGGGAAAGGGCGACGCCAAGGGGAAAAGCGACGCCAAGAGGAAGAGCGACGCCAAGGGGAAGGCGGCGGTCGAGGCGGAAGGGGCGGGGCACAAGGCCCCGGACCGGGAGCCCGTGACCGCCGGTGATCATGTGCTGGCGTATGTCCGTGCGCAGCGGGACGCGATCCTCGCGCTGGATCCGGCCGTCCGCCAGGACACCGAGGACGCCGTGCACGACATGCGCGTCGCCACCCGTCGGCTGCGCAGCACGTTCCGCTCGTTCCGCAAGGTCCTCGACCGGGACGTCACCGACCCGATCGGCGTCGAGCTGAAGTGGCTGGCCGGCGAGCTGGGCGTGGGCCGTGACCAGGAGGTGCTGGCCGAACGCCTCGGGGAAGGTCTCGACGGCCTGCCGAGCACCCTCGTCTCGGGCCCGGTCGGCGAACGGCTGCAGACCTGGGCCAAGGCGCAGCACCACGGCTCCCGCCGCCGGCTGCTGGGCGTCCTCGACTCGGCGCGTTACCTGACCCTGCTGGACGCCCTCGACGCGTTCGTCGCCCAACCGCCGCTGCGGCCTGCGGCCGAGGGCAAGCCGGCCAAGGTCCTCGCCAAGGCCGTGCGAGCGGACCTGGGGAAGGTGTCCGACCTCGTCGAGCAGGCCCTGGAGGCGCCGCCGGGCCGCGACCGGGACGAGGGCCTGCACGAGGCGCGCAAGAAGGCCAAGCGGACCCGGTACGCGGCGGAGACGGCGACTCCGGCGATCGGCCGGCCGGCCAAGGCGCTGGCCAAGTCCATGAAGTCGCTGCAGAGCCTGCTCGGTGAGCACCAGGACAGCGTCATGGCCCGGCAGACCCTGCGCGAGCTGTCCGCCGTGGCGCACGCGGCGGGCGAGAGCGCGTTCACGTACGGGCTCCTGTACGGACGGGAGGAGCGGCGGGCCGAGCTGGTGGAGCTGGAGCTGCCGGCGGCCTGGGAGCGGATCCGCGGCGCGACGGAGGTTTGACGGCGGCCGCGGCGGTTCTCACGGGGGTGGGGGAGGTCTGCGGCCGGGTTAGGCTAGATGGTCACCCCCCAGCCTCCGCCCGGGGGGACCCCCCAGTCCGCTCACGAAGGTGCCCCCGCGATGTCTGTCGAGTCGGTCTTCCCGCAGCTCGAAGCACTGCTCCCGCATGTGCAGAAGCCGATCCAGTACGTGGGCGGCGAGCTCAACTCCACGGTCAAGCCCTGGGAGTCCTCAGACGTCCGCTGGGCGCTGATGTACCCGGACGCCTACGAGGTCGGCCTGCCCAACCAGGGCGTCATGATCCTCTACGAGGTGCTGAACGAGCAGGAGGGCGTCCTCGCCGAGCGCACCTACAGCGTGTGGCCGGACCTGGAGGCGCTGATGCGGGAGCACGCCGTCCCGCAGTTCACCGTGGACAGCCACCGTCCGGTGAAGGCGTTCGACGTCTTCGGTCTGTCCTTCTCCACGGAGCTGGGCTACACGAACATGCTGACCGCCCTGGACCTGGCCGGCATCCCGCTGGAGGCCGCGGACCGCACGATCGACGACCCGATCGTCCTCGCGGGCGGCCACGCGGCCTTCAACCCCGAGCCGATCGCCGACTTCATCGACGCGGCGGTCATCGGCGACGGCGAGCAGGCCGTCCTCGACATGACGAAGATCATCCGCGAGTGGAAGTCCGAGGGCCGGCCCGGCGGCCGCGAGGAGGTCCTCCTCCGCCTCGCGAAGACGGGCGCGGTGTACATCCCGCGGTTCTACGACGTCGAGTACCTGCCGGACGGCCGGATCGCGCGTGTGGTGCCGAACAGGTCGGGCGTGCCGTGGCGCGTGTCCAAGCACACGGTCATGGACCTCGACGAGTGGCCCTACCCCAAGCAGCCGCTGGTCCCGCTCGCCGAGACGGTCCATGAGCGCATGTCGGTGGAGATCTTCCGCGGCTGCACCCGGGGCTGCCGTTTCTGCCAGGCCGGCATGATCACCCGCCCGGTGCGCGAGCGGTCCATCACGGGCATCGGCGAGATGGTGGAGAAGGGCCTGAAGGCCACCGGCTTCGAGGAGGTCGGCCTGCTCTCGCTGTCGAGCGCCGACCACAGCGAGATCGGCGAGGTCGCCAAGGGACTCGCGGACCGCTACGAGGAGGACAAGATCGGCCTGTCCCTCCCCTCCACCCGCGTGGACGCCTTCAACGTCGACCTCGCGAACGAGCTGACGCGCAACGGTCGCCGCTCCGGCCTGACGTTCGCGCCCGAGGGCGGCTCGGAGCGCATGCGCAAGGTCATCAACAAGATGGTCTCCGAGGAGGACCTGATCCGCACCGTCTCCACCGCGTACGGCAACGGCTGGCGTCAGGTGAAGCTGTACTTCATGTGCGGCCTGCCCACGGAGACGGACGAGGACGTTCTGCAGATCGCCGACATGGCGATGAACGTGATCGCCGAGGGCCGCAAGGTCTCCGGTCAGAACGACATCCGCTGCACGGTCTCCATCGGCGGGTTCGTGCCCAAGCCGCACACCCCCTTCCAGTGGGCCCCCCAGCTCTCCGCCGAGGAGACGGACGCGCGCCTGCAGAAGCTCCGGGACAAGATCCGCGGCGACAAGAAGTACGGCCGCTCCATCGGCTTCCGCTACCACGACGGCAAGCCCGGCATCGTCGAGGGCCTGCTCTCGCGCGGCGACCGCCGCATCGGCGCGGTCATCCGGGCCGTCTACGAGGACGGCGGCCGCTTCGACGGCTGGCGCGAGCACTTCTCCTACGACCGCTGGATGAGCTGCGCCGACAAGACGCTGCCCGCCTTCGGCGTGGACGTCGACTGGTACACGACCCGGGAGAAGACCTACGAGGAGGTCCTGCCCTGGGACCACCTGGACTCGGGCCTCGACAAGGACTGGCTCTGGGAGGACTGGCAGGACGCCCTCGACGAGACCGAGGTCGAGGACTGCCGCTGGACCCCCTGCTTCGACTGCGGTGTGTGCCCGGCGATGGACACCCACATCCAGATCGGCCCGACCGGCCAGAAGCTGCTGCCGCTGACCGTGAAGCAGCCGGCGGGCAGCGGGCACGCGCACTGAGTCCGGCGAACGGCCCCCCTTTCCCGGCGGAAAGGGGGGCCTTCGGCGTCAGGTGGTACGGCGGAGGCTGTCGTTGGCGCCCGGCGCCGGGGAGTTCAACGGCTGCCAGGCCAGGGTCGGGAACGCGGGGTCGGGGCAGGTCAGGGTCGCCCGGCCGGCGACCTGGCTCGCCCTGCAGATGATCTCGAAGACCTGGCCCGTGGTGGTCAGGATGTCGATCTTGATTCCCGCCAGGTCCTGCATGCCCTGACTGTGCTCGTTGATCGACACCCCGCAGGCGAATCCCGCCGCGCCGCCGGTCGGATACCCGGTCCTGGTGCTGAGGTCGGTCCACCGCAGCAGGTGGTCGGCGTTGGGGCGGACGTCCCGGATGCCCGCGTAGGTGAAACCGCCGGTCACCGCACCACGGACCTCGTACACCTGCTGGTCCTGGTAGGCGTCGATGTCGGCGCACGGTCCCGTCGGGCCGGTACTGCCCGGCTGACCCGGTTCGCCCGGCGTTCCCGGGGCTCCGGTCGGGCCCGTCGGACCGGTGGCGCCCCGGGGACCCCTCGGGCCTCTCGGTCCGCGGCACCTGTCCATGCCGCCGGCCTGACTCGCGCGGTGCGGTTTCGGCTTGCACTTGTCGCCGCCGGCGACGGCCGCCGTCCGCGCTCCCTCGGTGGCGCTGCCCGCCGCCGCGGCCGCCGGGCTGATCAGGCCGGCCGCCAGGATCACGGCGAGCGAGGCCAGCATGCCTGCCTGCTTGCACCTGTGCCGGGCCACCGGCCCGAGGGGGGAGTCTGCTCCGAACTCATGCCGCATGTGCGTGCTCCTCGCGATCGACCGGTCCGGGCGCATCCCGGCCGTGTGGGCGAGCTTGGACGACGTGAACCGGCTTGATCGAACCACGACGCCCGCATCATCACTTTTATCGACGTATCGGACTAATCGATGCGCACTGATGGGGGCATTCCGTGCGTGGGACGGGCGACCGGTGAGCCGGCCTGTGTCACGTTGACGCCCGTGAAACACCAGACCCTCTGCCTGTGCATGATCGTCAAGGACGAGTCGCAGGTGATCGGCCGCTGCCTGGAGTCCGTGCGCCACCTCGTCGACTACTGGGTGATCTCCGACACCGGGTCGACGGACGCGACGCGGGAAGTGATCCGGGAGGTGCTCGAGGGCATTCCGGGGGAGCTCCACGACGAGCCCTGGGTCGACTTCGGGCACAACCGGACACGGAACATCAGGCACGCCATCGGCAAGGCCGACTACCTGCTCACGCTCGACGCCGACCACGTCGTGCGGCAGGACGCCTCCATGCCCCGGCTCACGGCGGACTCGTACATGCTGCGCTACGACACCCCCGGCTCCCAGCACCGCTTCAAGCACCTCATGCGCGGCGACCGCGCGTGGCGGT
This sequence comes from Streptomyces sp. SAS_272, assembly GCF_052543235.1. Taxonomy (NCBI): domain Bacteria; kingdom Bacillati; phylum Actinomycetota; class Actinomycetes; order Kitasatosporales; family Streptomycetaceae; genus Streptomyces; species Streptomyces sp. SAS_272. Next base: position 18,275 of record NZ_JBMNDR010000037.1, read on the forward strand.
ACGAGGGCGTCACTCACGAGTACCCCTGCACCGACGGCCCCGACCGGCAGGAGAACCTGGACGCGCTCGTCATCGAGGACCACGCGGACGGCGGCTGCCGCGGCGACAAGTTCGAGCGCGACGCCCGGTTGCTGCGCACCGAGTTCGAGCGCGATCCGGCCAACACGCGCACGGTCTTCTACCTCGCCAACACCGAACGCGACCTGGGGCACGCGGACGAGGCGATCGCGCTGTACGAACGGCGGGCCGAACTGGGCGGCTGGGGCGAGGAGGTGTACTGCTCGCTCCTCGAGGCAGGGATCCTGCGGGCGGAGGAGGCCGACGACTGGCCCGGGGCCATGGACGCGTTCTCCCGCGCCTGGGAGTCCAGGCCCACCCGGCTCGAGGCCGTCTACGAACTGGCCTCGCGACTGCGCCTGCGAGGCCGTTACCACACGGCGTACTCCATGCTCGGCACGGTCGTCGGCCGCGCCGAGCCGGACGATCTGCTCTTCACCCGGTCCTGGGTGTACCGGTGGGGACTCCTCTTCGAGTTCTCCATCTGCGCCTACTGGGTCGGCGACCACGCGGCCGCCGTCCGGGCCTGCGACGTGCTGCTGGCCATGCCGGACCTGCCCGACGCCATCCGCCGCCAGACGGAGACCAACCGGGAGTTCTCCGTCCCCCACGTCAAGGCCGGGGCCTCCACGCTCACCCCGGTACGCCGTCCGAAGGCGTCCCGGGCCGGGAAGGCGGCGCGGGTCCGCAAGCGGTAGTCGGCCCTGACGCTCCCTCATGACACGTCCGCGCTCATACGTTTCCATCCGATCATCGCGACGGCGCCCGGCGTCGTCCTCTGTGTCCTCACCTGTCCGTGTGGGGCCGTTCGGGTCAGCGCGCTCGCGTCGGCGCATCCGCCGAGCCCGTTGCGGCGTCTACATCCACATGGACCTGCAGAAACCGACCGCCGAACCGCCCCAGCCGCCGCCCGCGTCAGGCGGCCGGGCGCCCGAGGGGTGCCTGGTCGTCGCGCTCCGGCTGCCCGTGCGGATCGTCGTGCTCGTGCTGGTCGTGCCCGTGCGGATGGCGTGGGACCTCCTCGTCGTCGCGGGGCGGTTCCTGCGCGACACCGTGCTGCGGCCGTTCGGGCGGGCCCTGCTCTGGCTCGGGAAGGCGCTGTTCGTCCTGCCGCTGATCGGCCTGTGGCGGTACGTCCTGACCCCCGCGGGCAAGGCGCTCGCCTGGCTCGGACACGTGCTGCTGGTCGTGCCGGCGCTCTGGCTGTACCGGTACGTCCTGACACCGCTCGGGCAGGGCGTCGCCTGGCTGGCGCGGACGGCCGGGGCCGGGCTCGGGTGGGTGTACGCGCGCGTGCTGACGCCTGTGGGGCACGCGCTCGCGTGGCTGGCCAGGGGGATCGGAGCCGTCCTCGCCGCCGTCGGGATGGGCTCGTACGCGGCCGTCGCCTGGCTGCTGCGGTACCTCGTCGTCGTCCCCGCCCGGTGGCTGCACACGTGGATCCTCGCGCCCGTCGGCCGGGCCGTCGCCTGGTGTGCGCTCGGCGTGGGGCGCCTCCTGGCGCTGCTGGTCAGCGGGATCGGGGCCGTCCTCTACTGGACCGCCAGGATCCTGGTCGTGCTGCCCGCGGCCGCCCTGTGGCGCTGGGTGCTCGCCCCCGTCGGCCGCTTCCTCGCGGTCGTCGCCCGGGAGGTGGGGGACGCGCTCGGGCACGCCTGGCGGATCGCCGGACGCCTCTCGCTGACGGTCGGACGGTTCCTCGGAACCCTCCTGCGGTGGATCTTCGTCGAGCCGGTGCGCTGGGCGTACCGGACCGTCCTCACCCCGGTCGGGCACGTCGTCCGCGACGCTGTGCTGCGGCCCGCCGCCCGTGCCGCGCGCAGCGTGGGCAGGGCCACCCGGCAGGCCCTGGCCGCCGCCCGGGAGACGGCACGGCAGACCCGTGCCGACGTGCGGCAGCTGCTCTTCGGGAAGCCGCGGCAACCGGAGGCGGTCGGCCGACGGGAACCATCGACCGGCGAGGCACGTACTCTTGGTAGCAGTACGACCGCTCTCACGAAGGACTGAACGACACTGGGCAAGCGACAGCCCGAAGGCCCGCCGCCCGCACCCGCGGTGCAGCGCATCCGACTGCGCTACACCAAGCGCGGCCGCCTCCGGTTCACCAGCCACCGTGACTTCCAGCGCGCCTTCGAGCGTGCGTTGCGCCGTGCCGAGGTGCCGATGGCGTACTCGGCGGGGTTCACGCCGCATCCGAAGGTGTCGTACGCCAATGCCGCACCCACCGGCACGGGCAGTGAGGCGGAGTATCTGGAGATCGCGCTCACCGCGGCGCGTGACCCGGAGAAACTGAGACTCCTCCTCGACGAGTCGCTGCCCACCGGGCTCGACATCGTCGACGCGGTGGAGGCCCGGACCTCGGGCCTCGCCGACCGGCTGACGGCCTCCGTGTGGGAGCTGCGGCTGGACGGCGTGGACCCGGCAGACGCCGACCGGGCGGTGAACGCCTTCAACGAGGCCGACGCCGTCGAGGTCCAGCGCATGACCAAGAACGGCCTGCGGACCTTCGACGCCCGCGCCGCGGTCGCCCGGCTGGAAACGCACAGTGAACCCGCTGATAGGCCGACCGACCAGCCCTGTGCGATACTGCGGCTGGTTGTTCGGCACGTGACGCCTGCCGTACGACCCGACGACGTCCTGTCCGGTCTCCGCGCCGTGGCCGACCTGGCGCCGCCGGTCCCCGCAGCGGTGACCAGGCTGGCGCAGGGGCTGTTCGATGCAGAGACCGGCACGGTGACCGACCCGCTCGCGCCCGACCGCGAGGCAGTTCAGGCCCCTACAACGGCCGAACCCGCTGCCGCCGCGAAGGCGCCCGCGTAGGGAAGGTTCCGCGAAGGAACGTACGCCGTAGCGCCGCCCTCGTACTCGGGAGCCACCTGGGTCGGGCGGCGAACCGACCAGAAGACTTTCGCCAGGCCGTGCGCAGTGGGCGTACGGAACCGGCGAGACAGGACACAGAGAGCTCCCGTGCGGCGCCCGCGCCCCGGACGGCGGCACCGCGCATCGCGCGAGCCGCGGACGTCAACGGCGGTCGATCCTTCGTGATCGCCGCCGGACCAGGCGCGGCGCCCGGGAGCCTGACGGGAGAAACGCCCGCATGCTCGAGCCAACCGAATCCACAGAGTCCGTTCCGGACTCCGATGCCAACACCCCCAGCGACACCCTGCCGCCGCGTCGCCGGCGCCGTGCCGCTTCCCGGCCGGCGGGTCCGCCGGTCGCCGCCGCCGAAGCCTCGGCCGAGATCACCACGCCGGCCATACCGGCAGTGGAGTCCGCCGAGCAGCTGGCGGAGGAAGACCTCCAGGACGTGACCGTCCCGCAGGAGAAGGTCTCCGCGGACGCCGAGGCGCAGGAGGCCGAGGTCGCGCCCCGGACGCGCCGCCGGGCCACCCGCCGTGCGTCCGCGCCCGCCGGTGCGCCGGCTGCCGTCGAGGCCGCGGAGACCGTCGTGCCCGTGGCCGCGGCGGAGGAAGCCCCGGCCGAGCAGGCCGAGGCCGAAGAGGCCCCTGCCGAGGACGCCGCTCCTCGCCGTAGCCGTCGCCGGGCCACGCGCCGCGTGTCCGCGCCGGCCGAGGAGGCCGCGGCCGAGGTCGTCGAGCCCGTCGTCGAGCCGGCCTCCGACAAGGCCCTCGCGGAGCCCGAGCCGGAGCCCGAGGCGCCCGTCGAGGCCGCCCCCCGTACCCGCCGCCGGGCCACCCGCCGCGCGACCGCCCCCGCCGGAGCCCCGGAAGCCGAGACGCCCGCCGTCGCCGCCGAGGCCGAGACGCCCGCCCCCGCGGAGTCCGCAACGCCCGCCGTCGCCGACGAGGCGCCCGCCGAGCCCGCGCCCCGCGCCCGTCGCCGCGCGACCCGCCGCGCCGCCGCGCCCGCAGAGGCCGAGGTCGCCGAGGCGCCCGAGGCCGTGAAGGTCTCCGAGCCGGTCGCCGCGCCGGCCGAGCCGGTGCCCGCCGCCGTGACGAAGGCGACGGCACCCGAGGCCGCCGGCGCCGACGAGGCGCCCGCCGCCGACGAGGACGCAGGTTCCCGGCGTGGCCGCCGGCGTGTGGTCCGTCGTGCCGCGGGCGGCTTCACCGCGCCCGCCCAGGAGCGCGCGGAGTCCGACGCGCCGAGCCGTCCCGCACGGCCCGCGGTCGCCGTGTTCCAGGCGCCCGTGTTCGCCGAGCCGCAGTTCCAGACCCCGCAGCGGGCCGCCGCCGAGGCTGCCGCCGCGGAAGCCGATGCCGGTGAGGCGGAGGCCGCCGCGGAGGCCGAGGCGCAGGAGCGCGAAGAGATTCAGGAGCCGGTGGAGGAGCCGGCCGGTTCGCGCCGCCGTCGTCGTCGCCGGGCCGCCGGACCCGCCGACGAGACCGAGGCCGACCGCACCGCCGCGCCCGCCGCCCGGGCCGCCGCCCCCGTCGTCGACGACGAGCCGGAGACCGAGCCGGAGGACGCCGACGAGTCCGACGACGTCGCCGACGGCGACGACGAGACCGAGGAGACCGGTTCGCGCCGCCGTCGCCGCCGTGGCGGCCGTCGCCGTCGCCGTGGCGACGCCGCCGACGGCGAAGGGGACTCCGGGGACGCAGACTCCGACGAGTTCGCCGCCGAGCAGTCCGCGCAGGACGCCGAGGACACCGGCGAGCAGGAGGACGAGGACGCGGAGGACGACGAGGCGGGCGGTTCCTCCGCCGGAAGCCGTCGTCGCCGTCGGCGTCGTCGTCGCGCCGGCGACTCGTCCACCGAGGCCGAGCCCGGCGACGGGGACCCGGAGCGCACCGTCGTCAAGGTCCGCGAGCCGCGCAAGCCCTCCGAGCCGTCCGACGAGGTGCAGTCCATCAAGGGCTCGACCCGTCTGGAGGCCAAGAAGCAGCGCCGCCGGGAAGGCCGTGAGCAGGGCCGCCGTCGGGTGCCGATCATCACCGAGGCCGAGTTCCTGGCCCGCCGCGAGGCCGTCGAGCGGGTGATGGTCGTCCGCCAGAGCGGCGAGCGCACCCAGATCGGCGTCCTCGAGGACAACGTGCTCGTCGAGCACTACGTCAACAAGGAGCAGGCCACCTCGTACGTCGGCAACGTGTACCTGGGCAAGGTCCAGAACGTGCTGCCGTCGATGGAGGCCGCCTTCATCGACATCGGCAAGGGGCGCAACGCCGTCCTGTACGCCGGCGAGGTGAACTTCGAGGCGCTCGGCATGGCCAACGGGCCGCGTCGCATCGAGGCCGCCCTGAAGTCGGGCCAGTCGGTCCTCGTGCAGGTCACCAAGGACCCGATCGGGCACAAGGGCGCGCGTCTGACCAGCCAGGTCTCCCTTCCGGGCCGCTACCTGGTGTACGTGCCCGAGGGCTCGATGACCGGCATCAGCCGCAAGCTGCCCGACACCGAGCGGGCCAGGCTGAAGACGATCCTCAAGAAGATCGTCCCCGAGGACGCGGGCGTCATCGTGCGCACCGCCGCCGAGGGCGCCAGCGAGGACGAGCTGCGCCGTGACGTCGAGCGGCTGCAGGGCCAGTGGGAGGACATCCAGAAGAAGGCGAAGAACGGCGGCAACGCCCCGACGCTGCTGTACGGCGAGCCGGACATGACCGTCCGGGTCGTGCGCGACATCTTCAACGAGGACTTCACCAAGGTCATCGTCAGCGGTGACGAGGCCTGGTCGACGATCCACGGGTACGTGTCGCACGTCGCGCCCGACCTCGCCGAGCGGCTGTCCAGGTGGACCTCCGAGGTAGACGTCTTCGCCACGTACCGGATCGACGAGCAGCTCGCCAAGGCGCTGGACCGCAAGGTCTGGCTGCCCAGCGGCGGCTCGCTGGTGATCGACCGGACCGAGGCGATGGTCGTGGTCGACGTCAACACCGGCAAGTTCACCGGGCAGGGCGGCAACCTCGAGGAGACGGTCACCAGGAACAACCTGGAGGCGGCCGAGGAGATCGTGCGCCAGCTGCGGCTGCGCGACCTCGGCGGCATCATCGTCATCGACTTCATCGACATGGTGCTGGAGTCCAACCGGGACCTGGTGCTGCGCCGGCTGCTGGAGTGCCTGGGCCGCGACCGCACCAAGCACCAGGTGGCCGAGGTGACCTCGCTGGGCCTCGTCCAGATGACCCGCAAGCGGGTCGGGCAGGGTCTGCTGGAGTCGTTCTCCGAGACCTGCGTGCACTGCAACGGGCGGGGCGTCATCGTCCACATGGAGCAGCCGACCGCGGCAGGCGGCGGCGGGAAGCGCAAGAAGCGCGGCCGTGGCGGCGACGGACACATCCACGAGCACGACGCGGCGGTCGACGTCGTCGAGCCGCTGAGCGCCGAGCTGGAGGCGGAGAGCGAGGCCGAGGTCGCCGCCGAGGTGGCCGAGCCGGTCGCGCTCGCCGCTCCGGAGTTCGCGCCGGACGAGGAGCTGTACAGCAGCATCGCCGAGGCGGAGGCATCCGCCACCCGTGGCCGGGGCCGGCGCCGGGCGAGCCGCAGGGCGTCCGCCCCGGCGGGCGCGCCGAGGGGCGGCGCGTCGCGCAGGACGGGCGGCTCCGACGCCTTCGGCGAGGCGGAGACCGTCGAGGCGGCCCCCGCGTCGCCCGCGGCTCCCGAGACGCTCGTCGACGCCCCCACCGCGCAGGAGGTCACCGCCGAGGCGGAGGCCGAGCGCCCGGTGCGGCCCGCCGAGGCGGCCGCGGCGCACGCCGAGCCGGTCGCCGTCGAGGACCCGGTCGTCGAGGCGGCGGCGGACACGCCGGCCGTCGACGAGGCCGCGCCCAAGGGCCGCACGCGTCGTCGCGCCACCCGCAAGGTGTCCGCGCCGGCCGGTTCGCCGGCGGGCGCCGAGGCCGCCGTGGTCACGGTCGCCGAGCCGGCGCTCGCGCCGGCCCCGGTCGCCGAGGCCGCTGCGACGCAGCCCGAGGCCGCGCAGCCGGAGGCCGGACCGGGCGACACGCCCGTAGCCGAGCCCGTCGTCGAGAGCGCGGCTCCGGCCCGCCCGCGCCGTCGGGCCGTGCGCAAGGCCACCGCGCCGACCGCGTCCGAGGAGACGGCCGTCGTGATCGTCCCGTCGGCCGCGCCGGAGTCCGCTGTCGCGGACGACGCCGGCGAGCCGGCCGTCGCCGAGACCGGGGCGCCCGCCGCCGAGGAGGCGCAGGCCGCTCCGGTGAAGAAGACGGCCGCCCGCAAGACGGCGAAGAAGGCCACGGCCAAGAAGGCCGCCACGAAGACGGCGGTGGCCAAGAAGACGGCCGCGAAGAAGACCGTCGCCAAGAAGACGACGGCCAAGAAGGCGGCGAAGACGGTGACCAAGAAGACGGTGGCCGCGCAGCAGAGCGCACCGTCGGTCTCCGCCCCGACGGAGGACTGACGCCCCGTGAGGGAGCCTTCGTGAACGCACGGCGACGCGGCCGCCCGGCACCCCGGGTGTCCGCGTCGCCGTGCATTCACCCGCGGGTTACTCTGTGTTCTGCTTGTGACAGAGCGCACCCATGCGCTGGGTTTCACTGCGATAACCCTGGAGAAAATCGCCGTCCGCGGGCTGGTAACGTGCACTGTGGTCCCGGTGGCCGATGACATGCACACCGTGACCACAGCCGATGGAGCACATCCGGTCTTCCAGCCGGACACGGCTGACTTCCCGCCAGGAACCCTTTGAGGCGGGTCCTGTGTACAAGCCGTTCGCCCGCCCACAGGCATCGGCGGACAACCAGGGATGCGGCCGTGCTGAGCATCGACACGGCTCCTTCCCGACCAGGCAAGACGTGGTGCGCCTTCGAGGTCGCCGTAGAGGAGGGGATGTCGATGACCGACGCCCATGTGTTCATACCGGCCGCCAAGCCTGTGATCGGCGAGGAGGAGATCGAGGCCGCGGTACGCGTACTGCGCAGCGGCATGGTCGTCCAAGGGCCCGAGGTGGCCGCCTTCGAGGAGGAGTTCTCGGAGCTGGTCGACGGGCGCCACTGCGTCGCGGTCAACTCCGGCACCTCGGCTCTTCACCTGTCGCTCCTCGCCCTCGGCCTCGGCCCGGGCGACGAGGTCATCGTGCCGTCGTTCTCGTTCGCCGCCTCCGCAAACGCGGTCCGGCTGGTCGGCGCCGACGTGGTGTTCGCCGACATCGACCCGGAGACGTTCTGTCTGTCCCCGGCCGCGGTCGAGGCGGCCCTGTCGCCGCGCACCGCCGCGATCATGCCGGTGCACCTGTACGGTCACCCGGCGGCCATGGACCAGATCATGGCGATCGCGGCGCAGCACGGTCTCGCCGTGGTCGAGGACGCCTGCCAGGCTCACGCGGCCGCGCTGAACGGCACCCCGGTCGGTGCTTTCGGCGCCGCGGGCACGTTCAGCTTCTACCCGACGAAGAACATGCACAGCCTCGAGGGCGGCATGATCTCCACCGGTGACGCGCAGACCGCGCGGACCCTGCGCCTGCTGCGCAACCAGGGCATGGAGCAGCGCTACGCCAACGAGATCGTCGGCGCCAACGTGCGCATGACGGACGTGTCCGCCGCCATCGGCCGCGTCCAGCGCCGCAAGCTGGACGGCTGGACCGAGCAGCGCATCGCCAACGCCGCGTACCTCACCGAGCACATCACCGCGCCGAACGTGCTCACGCCGAAGGTGGCCGAGGGCGCGCGGCACATCTACCACCAGTACACGGTGCGCATCCAGGGTGACCGCGACGCCGCCATGGCCAAGCTGACCGAGGCCGGCATCGGCAACGCCGTGTACTACCCGACGCCCATCCACCGGCTGAAGCCGTACTGGGAGCCGGACCAGAAGGCGGGTCGTGACTGGGACCTGCCCGAGACGGACCGCGCGGCCGCCGAGGTCGTGTCGCTGCCCGTGCACCCGGCCCTGTCCACGCAGGACCTGGAGCGCATCGTCACCGCTGTCAATGCTCTGGGGGAGCAACTGTGAGTACCGGGAAGTCGCTGCGAGCGGGTCTCGTCGGCCTCGGTTCCATGGGGCGTCACCACGCCCGCGTCCTGTCCGGTCTGGACGGCGTCGAACTCGTCGGCGTCGTCGACCCGATGGGTGACAAGTTCGGCGCCGCACAGGGGGCGCCGATCCTGAACACCGTCGAGGAGCTCATCGCCCTCGGTGTGGACTACGCGGTCGTGGCCTGCCCCACCGCCCTGCACGAGCCGGTCGGTCTCGCGCTCGCCGAGGCCGGGGTCTGCGCCCTGGTCGAGAAGCCGGTGGCCGACACCGTCGAGGGCGCCCGCCGTCTCGTCGACGCGTTCGAGTCGCGCGGTCTGGTGGCCGGCGTCGGGCACATCGAGCGGTGCAACCCGGCGCTGATGTCGCTGCGGACACGGCTGGAGGCCGGTGAGCTGGGAGACGTCTACCAGGTCGTCACCCGGCGTCAGGGGCCCTTCCCGCACCGCATCGCGGACGTCGGCGTCGTCAAGGACCTCGCCACCCACGACATCGACCTCACCGGCTGGGTGACGGGGCGGCAGTACGTGTCCATCGCCGCGCACACCGTGTCCAAGAGCGGTCGTGAGCACGAGGACATGGTCTCCGCGGTGGGTCGTCTCGACGACGGCACCATGGTCAACCACCTGGTGAACTGGCTGAGCCCGCTCAAGGAGCGGTTCACCTCGGTCACCGGTGAGCGTGGCTGCTTCATAGCCGACACCCTCACCGCCGATCTGACGTTCCACTCCAACGCCGCGGTGACCACCGAGTGGGAGGCCCTGCGGGCCTTCCGCGGTGTCTCCGAGGGCGACATGATCAGGTACGCCATCGCCAAGCGCGAGCCGCTTCAGGTGGAGCACGAGCTCTTCCGGGACGCGGTGCTCGGCAAGCCCGCCGACATCTGCACCCTGCGCCAGGGCATGCGCACCGTCGAGGTGGCGGCCGCGGTGCTGGAGTCGGCGGCCGAAGGCAAGACCCTGCGGTTCGACGACAGCCGCAGCGGAGCGGCCTGACACACCCGCGTGGCGGGTCGCCGACAACGCCCGTCCCCGGTTCCCACCAGATCGTGGAACCGGGGACGCCGAACTTCTGTCTTCCACTCGGAGGAACTCACACATGGAATCCCCTGCCCGCCGGCCGCGCCTTGCCGTGATTGTCGCCAACGGCATCACAGGCGACTCTCGCGTACAGAAGACCGCTGTCGCCGCGGCCCGGGACGGCTGGGACGTCACCCTCATCGGCCGGAGCGACAGCAAGCGCGTCCAGCGGTCGAAGATGGGTCCGATCGAGGTGATCCGCGTCCCGGTGGGCGTGGACTACCTGCGTGAGGTGAACACCCGCAAGGCGCGCCCCCTGCGGGCGGCCGCCACCCAGTTCAACCTGCAGGACCAGGCGGCCCTGAACCGCTACACCGCGGCCTACAAGGCGTGGGTCCGGCAGAAGTCCGCCGAGACCGCGTACGCGGGCTCCCCGCGCCGGGCGTCGATCAAGGCCGCGCTGCGGGCCCGCCGGTCGGTGCACCGGCTGCGGGTCAAGGCGTTCAAGTGGGAGCAGCGGCGCAAGTCCAAGGACCCGGCGCCGGTCGGCGACTGGCGCCGCGACTGGCCGCAGGTGGTCGACCTCGACCTCGCCTTCGGACCGGTCATCGAAGAGGTCGAGCCGGACGTCATCCACGCCAACGACGTGACGATGATCGCCACGGCGGCGCTCAGCGCGGCCCGGCTGCGCGCCCGGGGCCGCACCTGCGTCTGGCTGTACGACGCGCACGAGTACATCAAGGGCGTGGAGTGGCCCAACGCCCGCCAGGCCTCTGCGCTGCCCGCGGTGGAGGCCGAGTTCATCGGCCGCGCCGACGCGGTCGTCACCGTCTCCTCGCAGATGGCGGAACTGCTGAAGAACGACCACAAGCTGGCGAAGCCGCCGCTGGTGGTGGGCAACTCGCCGGTCCGTGAGGTCATCGGCGGCGGCAAGTCCGCCGCGTCGGTGCGCAAGGCCTGCGGTCTCGGTCCCGAGACGCCGCTGATGGTCTACGCGGGCTGGATCGGCCCGGAGCGCGGTGTGGACGCCGTCATCGACGGCATGCCGGACCTGCCGGGGTTCCACCTCGCCCTGGTCCACGGCCGGATGACGCCCCTGCTCGAGCAGCTGTTCGCCCGGGCCGAGGCTCTCGGCGTGCGCGACCGCGTGCACCTGGTGCCGTACGTGCCGCAGCACGAGGTCGCCGACTACCTCTCCTCCGCCGACCTCGGCCTCACCCCCTTCCGGCGGGTCCCCAACTGCGAGGTGTCGCTGCCGACGAAGGTCTCCGAGTACCTGCAGGCCGGACTGCCGCTGGTCACCAGCGACGTGAAGGTCATCAAGGCGTACGTCGAGGAGCGCGGCCTGGGCGAGGTGTGGACCTGGGACGACCCGAAGACGTTCGCCGCGGCCGCGGCTCGGGCCATGGAGCACCGTGCCGAGCTCGCCGCGGCGATCACCGAGGAGGTCCGCACGGACCTGTCCTGGGAGACGCAGAGCGCCAAGCTGCTCAAGCTGTACCGCGAGCTGTCGAAGAAGACCCCGCCCGGTCCGCGGCCGGAGCTGTCCTGGACGGTGCAGGAGACCCCGGACGCCGTACGGACCGTGGAGATCACGGACGGCGACGGCCAGCCGACCTGGAAGAAGCTCGGCGAGACCCGTGTCCGGCTGGGCCTCGGCCCGGCCAACTACGCGGGCCAGGGCGCCGCGTACGCTCAGGCGATCACGCGCGTCAACCCCGACGTGTCGGTCGAGGTCGTCATGAACAAGCAGCCGGAGTCCTTCGACTACCCGGCCGACGTCTACGTCGACGCGACCGCGCTCGGTGAGCTGCCCGTCCAGTTCCAGCAGGTGGAACGGATCGTCGGACGTTATACGCATCTGCTGGTCGACGCGTTCATGCCGGTCTTCGGCAATCTCAACGGCTCCTCGATCGCCGGCGACCTCGACGCGCTGAAGCAGGCCCGTATCAAGGTGGCGCTGCTCGCCCACGGCAGCGAGATCCGGCACCCCGGCAACCACATGGCCCGCCACCCGTTCTCGCTCTTCCACGACGCCCCCAAGGGCATCGCGAAGAAGCTCCAGGCCAAGGCCGAGCGCAACAAGCGGATCGCCACCGAGGCCGGTCTGCCGCTGTACGTCACCACGCCGGACCTGCTGGAGGACCTGCCGACCGCGAAGTGGGCGCCGCTGGTCGTGGACGTCCTGGCCTGGGCCACGGACCGGCCGGTGATGGAGCGCGAGCGGCCGCTGGTGCTGCACGCCCCCTCGAAGCGGTGGACCAAGGGCACCGACCGGATCATCCCCGTGATGACCGAGCTCCATGACAAGGGACTCATCGAGTTCCGGCTCGCCGAGGGCATCCCGTGGGTCGAGATGCGCGAGCTGGTGCAGAGCTGCGACCTGGTGCTCGACCAGTTCACCACCGGCAGTTATGGCACGTTCGCCGTCGAGGCGATGGCTGCCGGTAAGCCTGTCGTCGCTTACATCAGCGATGGTGTGAAGGCCGCGACGGACGGCGCCCTGCCCATCGTCTCCGCCACCCCCGACACCCTCGGCGAAGTGGTGAAGGCCCTCGTCGACGATCGCGAGGGCACGGCCAGGATCGGCCGGGAGTCCGCCGAGTTCGCCCGTATGTACCACGACGGGACCTGGACCGTGCAGGTCCTCAGCGATTTCCTCAAGTGACCGGTTTTTAGAGAGGCTGTTAATGGAAGCGCAGAGTGCCGGCGCACCCCGCCCCGTCAAGGGTCGCGTCGTCATGCTGGTCGACAACAAGGTCGACGGCGACTCGCGGGTGCAGAAGGCAGCCGAGTCCGCCGCGGCCGCCGGCTGGGACGTGGTGCTGCTCGGTCTCGTCCGCTCCGGCAACGGCCGCAGCTGGAAGCTCGGTGACGCCGAGGTCCGGCTGCTGCCGCTGAAGACCCCGCTGGCCAAGCGGCACGCCGAACGTCACCGCTCGCCGCTGCGTCGTCCGCTCGCCTACCCGCCGGGTCCGATGGCCGCCTACCGCCGTCAGTGGATCAAGGCCTGGCGCGTGGACGTGGCCACCCGCCGCGCCGCGCTGAAGGTCGCGCCGAAGGCGGTCGGCTCCCCGTTGTTCCGCAAGGCCGAGAAGGCCCGCCTCACGGTGGCCGGACCGGTGTCGAAGTTCATGCAGAAGTGGGTCGGGTTCCGCGCCCGTCAGAGCAGCCAGGCCCAGAAGGCCGGCCGTGGCCTGCACGGTCCGGTCGACCGGGCCTTCACCGCGACCTGGAAGGCCGTCAAGGGCAAGCGCGCCTGGCGCCGCCTCGAACCGGTGCTGTGGGATTACGAGTTGACTTACGGCGCGGAGATCGACGCGCTCAAGCCCGACCTCATCCACGCCAACGACTTCCGCATGCTGGGCGTCGGCGCCCGCGCCGCCGTCCGCGCCCGCGCCAAGGGCCGCACGGTCAAGCTGGTGTGGGACGCCCACGAGTTCCTGCCCGGCGTGCGCCCGTGGGAGGACAACGCCCACTGGATTCCCGGCAACACCGCGCACGAGAGCGAGTACGCCCCGTTCGCCGACGCCGTGGTGACGGTCTCCGAGGGCCTGGCCGACCTGCTGCGCGAGCGCCACGGCCTCGACGAGCAGCCGACCGTCGTCCTCAACGCCCCCGACCGCCCCGTCGAGCGGGACCCGGCGATCGAGGACACCGAGCCGGAGCCGGACCTGCGCGAGCTGTGCGGGATCGGACCGGACGTCCCGCTGGTCGTCTACAGCGGCTCGCCCGGCGCGCAGCGCGGCCTCGGCGACATGGTCGAGGCGCTGCCGAAGCTGGACGGCGTCCACATGGCGTTCGTCGTGCCCGCGCCGGCTGCCGGCTACATCCAGGGCCTGCTCGCCCGCGCCAGGGAGCTCGGCGTCGGCGACCGGCTGCACGCCGTGCCGTACGTCAAGCACTGGCAGGTGGTCCGCTTCCTGTCCGCGGCGAACGTCGGCTGCATCCCCATCCACCACTGGCCGAACCACGAGATCGCCCTGATCACGAAGTTCTTCGAGTACTCGCACGCCCGGCTGCCGCTGGTGGTGAGCGACGTCAAGACCATGTCCGAGGTCACCCGTGCCACGGGTCAGGGCGAGGTCTGCCGGGCCGAGGACATCGACGACCTGGCGCGCGCGATCAAGGCTGTGCTGGCCGACCCCGAGAAGTACCGGGCGGCCTACGACAAGCCCGGTCTCCTGGACACCTGGACCTGGGAGGCACAGGCCGAGGTCCTCGACGCGCTGTACACCCGTCTCGTCCCCAGAAACCCGAAGGCGGGATCATGAGGGCGGCTCCGGCTCCCGACGTCACCGTCGTCATCGCCGTGTACAACACCATGCCCTACCTGACGGAGTGCCTGAACTCGCTCCTCGGGCAGAGCATAGGCCGCGAACGTCTCGAGATCGTCGCGGTCGACGACGGCTCCACCGACGACAGCGGCTCCGAGCTGGACCGGTTCGCGGCGCTGTACCCGGACACCGTGAAGGTGCTCCACCAGCCCAACTCCGGCGGCCCGGCCGCGCCGAGCAACCGCGCGCTCGAGGTGGCGACCGGCCGCTACGTGTACTTCATCGGCTCCGACGACTACCTGGGCGAGGAAGCCCTGGAGCGGATGGTGAAGTACGGCGACAAGCACGGCTCGGACGTCGTCGTCGGCAAGATGGTCGGGACCAACGGCCGGTACGTGCACCAGGCGCTGTACAAGAAGAACGACTCGAACGTCAGCCTGTACGACTCGGCGCTGCCGTTCACCCTCGCCAACACCAAGCTGTTCCGGCGGGAGCTGGTCGAGAAGTACAAGCTGCGCTTCCCCGAGCACCTGCCGGTGGGCAGCGACCAGCCGTTCACCATCGAGGCGTGCGTGCGCGCGGCGAAGATCTCGGTGGTGGCCGACTACGTCTGCTACTACGCGGTCAAGCGGGGCGACGCCAGCAACATCACCTACCGCGCCGACCATCTGGCCCGGCTGCGGGCCGCCGCGGAGATCATGGACTTCACGGCCGGCCTCATCGAGGCGGGCCCGCAGCGCGACGCGGTCCTGCGGCGGCACTTCACGTGGGAGCTGGCCAAGCTCGTCCAGGACGACTTCCCGTCCCTCGACCACGAGCTGCAGCGGCAGATCTGCGCGGGCATAGCGCGGCTGGCCGACACCTACTTCACCGACGGCATCCGCGACGCGATGGACGTCAAGCGCCGGGTGCGGATCGCCCTCGCGCACGCCGGTGCGATCGACGAGCTGGCCGAGGCGATCTCGTCGGAGAAGAAGCGCGGAGCGACCCCCTTCGTCCTCGAGGGCGAACGCGCCTTCGCCCGCTACCCCGGCTTCCGCGACCCGCGCATCGGCCTGGCCGACCGGGTGTACGAGCTGCTCGGGGAGTCCGTGCCGGCCCCGCTCGCCGAGGGCGCCGAGCTGCTGGCCTCCGCCTGGGAGCAGCAGGGCGAGGCGCTCGCCTACACGGCGTCCGTGCGGGTGCCGGTGGTCGGCGACGTCGACACCGACGGCGTCGTGCTGCGGCTCGTCAAGGGGGCCATGCCGAAGTCCGCGGACAAGGCGGGCGCCCGGCGTCTGAAGCCCGGCCACGCCCTGCCCGCGCCCACCGGAGAGATCACGGTGGAGCCCGCCGAGGACGGCGCGGCCACGGTGCTGCACGCCCGGGTCCCGCTGGACCTCGTCACCGCCGGGCGGGGTGTGCGGGTATACCTGGACGTGGCAGGGTTCACCTACGAGATACCCGTGCGCGGCGAGGGGCTGCCCATGCCGCTGGCCCGGTTGTGGGGTCCGGAGAAGGACCCGTACAGGGCGTCGGCGCTCGTCAACCCGAAGGGACGCGTCGTCGTCGACACGGCCCAGCTCCACCCCCCGAAGAGGACGGTCATCCGGCGGGCGCTGGGGGGCGCTGCCAGGAAACTGAAGTCCCGTTTGAGAAGGAAGTAGCGACCCTCCATGAACATCTGTGTAGTAGCGCTCGGCAAGATCGGGCTCCCGCTGGCGGTTCAGTTCGCCGCCAAGGGCCACCGGGTCATCGGCGCGGACGTCAACGAGAAGGTCGTCGAGCTGGTCAACGCCGGCGTCGAGCCGTTCCCCGGTGAGCACGACCTGGACGTCAAGCTGAAGCAGGCGGTCGACGCCGGTCTGCTGAGCGCCACCACGGACACCGCCTCGGCGGTGGCCGAGTCCGAGGCCGTCGTCGTGGTCGTGCCGCTGTTCGTCGACGCCGAGGGCGTCCCGGACTTCGGCTGGATGGACGCGGCCACCAAGGCGATAGCCCAAGGCCTCAAGCCCGGCACGCTCGTCTCCTACGAGACGACCCTCCCGGTCGGCACCACCCGTACCCGCTGGGCGCCCATGCTGGCGGAGGGCTCGGGCCTCACCGCGGGCGAGGACTTCCACCTGGTGTTCTCCCCGGAGCGCGTCCTGACCGGCCGGGTCTTCGCCGACCTGCGCCGCTACCCCAAGCTGGTCGGCGGCATCGACGAGGCGTCCGGCGCCCGCGGCGTGGAGTTCTACGAGCAGGTCCTCGACTTCGACGAGCGCACCGACCTGCCGCAGCCGAACGGCGTGTGGGACCTGGGCACCGCCGAGGCCTCCGAGCTGGCCAAGCTCGCCGAGACGACCTACCGGGACGTCAACATCGGCCTCGCGAACCAGTTCGCGCGCTTCGCCGACAGCAACGGCATCGACGTCAAGAAGGTCATCGAGGCCTGCAACTCGCAGCCCTACAGCCACATCCACCAGCCGGGCATCGCGGTCGGCGGCCACTGCATCCCGATCTACCCGCGGATGTACCTGTGGAACGACCCGGCCGCCACCGTCGTGCGCTCCGCCCGTGAGGCGAACGCGGCGATGCCGGACTACGCGGTGGACCTGCTGGCCGCCGCCTACGGTGACCTGAACGGCGTGAACGTGCTGGTCCTGGGCGCCGCCTACCGCGGCGGCGTGAAGGAGACGGCCTTCTCGGGCGTCTTCCCCACCGTCGCGGCCCTGAAGGCGCGCGGCGCGGTCCCGTTCGTGTCGGACCCGATGTACACGAGCGAGGAGCTCGTCGCGCACGGCCTCACCCCCCACGCGGGCGAGAAGGTCACCGCGGCGATCCTGCAGGCCGACCACGCCGAGTACCGCAGCCTGACCCCGGCGGACCTGCCGGACGTCACGGTCCTGGTGGACGGGCGTCGCACCACCGACCCGGAGGCCTGGAAGGGCGTCCGCAGGGTCGTCATCGGAGGCTGACACAGCCCGCCGTCGTCCACGGCCCCGGTCCCTGCGGCCGGGGCCGTGGACGTGCGCGGGCCTGTTCCCGACGCCGGCGTCGGGCGGCCGTCTCCCCGGGGTTGCCCCTGTGCCGGCTCCGTTGCTCCCGTATGCTCGCCGGGCGGGAGCCGGGCGCGCCGAAGGCGAGGCAGCGGGGCTCCGCAAGGGGGCAGACGCGGAGAAGCGAGCTGTCCGTCCCCCCTCCGTACGGACACACAGCGAGGACGACGAATGTCCCAGACCGACGTCAAGGTCTCGGCCCTGCCGGACGCGCCCGACGCAGCCGGAGCCGTGCAGCCACGGCAATCCCGGGGCAATCGGCTCTACGCACTGGACGCGCTGCGGGTCATAGCGGCGCTGTCGGTGCTGATATTCCACTTCACCGGTGTGGACGCGGCGACCAAGGCGAACTGGGGCGTCAACCCCAAGGCGCTGTTCCCGTCGATCTTCCCGTACACCTCGTACGGCTCCTACGGTGTGCAGCTGTTCTTCATCATCAGCGGTTTCGTCATCTGCCTGTCCGCCTGGAACCGCACTCCGGGCCAGTTCGTGCAGGCCCGCTTCCTGCGGCTCTTCCCCGCCTACTGGTTCTCGGTCGTGGTCGCCGTCGTCGTCTGGCGCGCGCTGCCCGACGGCGTCCGCAAGGCACCGAGCGTCAGCGACTCGCTCACCAACCTCACGATGTTCCAGGTGCCGCTCTCGGCCCGGCACCTCGTCGGCGCCTACTGGACGCTGTGGGCGGAGCTGACCTTCTACCTGATCTTCCTGGTCGTGCTCTGGAAGGGGCTCGACTACGTCCGGGTCTCGGTCTTCTGCTGGCTGTGGCTGCTCGCGAGCGTCCTGGTGCAGGAGGAGAAGTTCCCGCTGCTCGGGATCTTCGCGCAGCCGCTCAACACCGCGCTGTTCGTGTCCGGCATCGCGATGTACCTGATGTACCGCTTTGGTCCGGACCTCAAGCTGTGGGGGCTGCTGGGCGCGAGCTGGCTGGTGATGCAGAGCGACCTCGTCCAGCACGCGGACCATCTGCGCCACGACAAGGGCATGGACCGCTCCCCGTACGTCGCCCTCGCCCTGGTCACCGTCTTCTACCTGCTGGTTCTCGCGGTCGCCCTGCACAAGCTCGACCGGATCAACTGGAAGTGGCTGTCCACTGCGGGCGCCCTGGTCTACCCGCTGTACCTGCTCCACGAGGAGCTGGGCTGGGCGATGATCCGCACCCTGTACGGGCACGTCGGGGCGTGGGCCACGCTGGCCATCACCACGGTGTCGCTGATCGTGCTGGCGTGGCTGGTCCACCGGTTCGTCGAGAAGCCGGCCCAGCGCTGGCTGCGCGACCGTCTGGACAAGGAGTCCCGCAAGCGCGCCGCGGCGGCGGAGGCCTGACCCGGGAGTCGGAAGACCCCGCTGGGAGGCAGAAGACCCCGGGGAGCAGGAAGGGCGGCCGGTCGCACACCGGCCGCTCTCGGGCTCTGGACGCGTGGAACCTCAGACGCGCTCGGCCAGGACGCCGTCCTTCTCGTCGTACAGCTCGCCGGTCTGCGGGCACTCCCAGACGTCCGCCTCGCCCGCGCGCTCGACCAGCTTGACGCCGGCCCGGCCGACCCAGCCGACCCGCCGCGCGGGAACGCCGACGACCAGGCCGAAGTCCGGGACGTCCTTGGTGACGACCGCGCCGGCGGCGATCATCGCCCAGCGGCCGATGGTGATCGGCGCGACGCACACGGCGCGAGCCCCGATGGACGCGCCGTCGGCGATCTTCACGCCGACGGCCTCCCAGTCGCCGCCGCGCTTCTGCTTGCCGTCGGGGTCCACGGAGCGGGGGTTGTGGTCGTTGGTCAGGACCACGGCCGGGCCGATGAAGACGCCGTCGCCGAGCTCCGCGGGCTCGTAGACGAGCGCGTAGTTCTGCAGCTTGCAGTTGTCGCCCATCCGCACACCCGAGCCGACGTACGCGCCACGGCCGACCACGCAACCCTCGCCGAGGCGCGCGCCCTCGCGGATCTGCGCGAGGTCCCAGACACTGCTGCCGGCGCCGATCTCGGCACGCTCGTCGACCTGCGCGCTCGGCTGGACCCTGTAGTTCACTTCTGCTGCCTTCCGGTGTGCGGCTTGGTCCGGCGAGCATACGGGGCCTGCGGCGGGGTGACGGGGCGGGGTTGGGGCCTGCCGAGGGCAGGGGGTCGGCGGCCGTCACGGCCCGCCGCCGTCGCGACGCGGGGAGGGGGAGCCCGGCCCGGTTTGACCCCCGAACGGGCGCCCCGTAGCCTTGACCCTCGGCGTGTCGACTGACGCGCCACATCTCCGTAAACCTCTTCCTCCCGGGTACCGGTTGCCTCGGTGGTCGGGAGAGGCCGTCCGTGTTCGTTCCCGGACGGCTGGACTGCGGGGATGCCGTCCCAGAGCGAGAGAGTGAGATCCGCGTGTACGCCATCGTGCGCAGCGGTGGTCGCCAGCACAAGGTTGCTGTCGGCGACATCGTTGAGGTTGACAAGATTTCCACTGCCAAGGTTGGCGACACGGTCGAGCTCTCGACCCTGCTCGTTGTCGACGGCGACGCTGTGACCAGCGACCCGTGGGTGCTGGCCGGCATCAAGGTCCAGGCCGAGGTCGTGGACCACCACAAGGGTGTGAAGATCGACATCCTTCGCTACAAGAACAAGACCGGCTACCGCCGTCGTCAGGGCCACCGCCAGCAGTACACGGCGATCAAGGTCACTGAGATCCCCGCGGCTGCGAAGTAAGGGACTGAGGAGACATGGCACACAAGAAGGGCGCATCGTCCACCCGGAACGGTCGCGACTCCAATGCCCAGCGGCTCGGCGTGAAGCGCTTCGGCGGTCAGGTCGTCAACGCGGGTGAGATCCTGGTCCGCCAGCGCGGCACGCACTTCCACCCCGGCGCGGGCGTCGGCCGTGGCGGCGACGACACGCTGTTCGCCCTGGAGGCCGGTTCGGTGCAGTTCGGCACCCACCGTGGCCGCAAGGTCGTGAACATCGTTCCGGTCGCCTGATCGGAAGCTTTCGCGAGGCGGACCTCACTTCCCGTGCGGGAAGGCGGGTCCGCCTTTCGCGTGTTACGCAGTAGACAGATACGTACGTTTCGTTTTGTAGCCAGTGCTGGAGGCACCCACCATGACCACCTTCGTGGACCGCGTCGAACTGCATGTCGCCGCGGGTAACGGGGGCCACGGCTGTGCCTCCGTCCACCGTGAGAAGTTCAAGCCGCTCGGCGGCCCCGACGGGGGCAACGGCGGCCGCGGCGGCGATGTGATCCTGGTCGTCGACCAGTCGGTCACCACGCTCCTCGACTACCACCACAAGCCTCACCGCGCCGCCACCAACGGCAAGCCCGGCGAGGGCGGCAACCGCTCCGGCAAGGACGGCCAGGACCTGATCCTGCCGGTCCCGGACGGCACCGTGATCCAGGACAAGGCCGGCAACGTGCTGGCGGACCTGGTCGGCCACGGCACCTCGTACATCGCCGCCCAGGGCGGTCGCGGCGGCCTCGGCAACGCGGCACTGGCCTCGGCGCGCCGCAAGGCGCCCGGCTTCGCGCTGCTCGGCGAGCCCGGCGACCTCCAGGACATCGTCCTGGAGCTGAAGACGGTCGCGGACGTGGCCCTCGTCGGCTACCCGAGCGCCGGCAAGTCGTCGCTGATCTCCGTGCTGTCCGCAGCCAAGCCGAAGATCGCGGACTACCCGTTCACCACGCTCGTCCCGAACCTCGGCGTGGTGACCGCCGGGTCCACCGTCTACACCATCGCCGACGTGCCGGGCCTCATCCCGGGCGCCAGCCAGGGCAAGGGTCTCGGCCTGGAGTTCCTGCGCCACGTCGAGCGCTGCAGCGTGCTCGTGCACGTGCTGGACACGGCGACCCTGGAGTCCGAGCGCGACCCGGTATCCGACCTCGACATCATCGAGGAGGAGCTCAAGCAGTACGGCGGGCTCGGCAACCGGCCGCGCCTCGTGGTGCTGAACAAGATCGACGTGCCGGACGGCAAGGACCTCGCCGAGATGGTCCGCCCGGATCTCGAGGCGCGCGGCTACCGCGTCTTCGAGGTGTCCGCGGTCGCCCACATGGGACTGAAGGAACTGTCGTTCGCCCTCGCCGAGATGGTGGGCGCGGCGCGTGCCGCCAAGCCCAAGGAGGAGGCCACGCGCATCGTCATCCGGCCCAAGGCCGTGGACGACGCCGGCTTCACCGTCTCGCTGGAGGAGGACGGCCTGTTCCGCGTCCGCGGCGAGAAGCCCGAACGCTGGGTGCGGCAGACCGACTTCAACAACGACGAGGCCGTCGGCTATCTCGCCGACCGGCTCAACCGCCTCGGTGTGGAGGCCGCGTTGATGAAGGCGGGCGCCCGCGGCGGCGACGGCGTCGCCATCGGCCCCGAGGACAACGCGGTCGTCTTCGACTGGGAGCCGTCCGTCACGGCCGGCGCCGAGATGCTCGGCCGCCGGGGTGAGGACCACCGCTTCGAGGAGCCGCGTCCCGCGACCCAGCGCCGCCGCGACAAGCAGGCCGAACGCGACGAGGCGACCCAGGAGTTCGAGGGCTTCGAGCCGTTCTAGGGCTTCGGCCCGTTCTGGAGCGTCGAGCCCTTCACGGGGCTTCCCGAGCCGTTCCAGGGCTTCGAGTCCGACCCACGAGGGCCCCGGAGGGGGAGAACCGCCTCCGGGGCCCTCGTATGCCGTCACCGCGGCGGCCCGTCCGGGCCTCATGCAGGACCCGGGCCGCTCTCAGCGTCCCCTCAGAAAACTCTCTTACCGTTCCCGGCACGGTGAATGGTTCTCCCGCTCGCACCCTCGCCGGCGCTCCTGCTCTCGCGGGACGAAATGCCGCGCAGCCGCGCCGGTGAATTCCGGGAAATGTTCTCCCGACGATCTCTATTCCAGGCGTTTGCGCAACGGCACGCTCGGCATATGAAGAAGCCGTGCAGTCCCGCCTCACAGAACGTGAAGATGTCGGCTCGCCCGGAAGGGCGGTGGAGTCGTCTGACGGGAGGGGGAGGACCCGCCGGGTGGATCACGGGCACGGGTGTGCGGTTGACCGGTGTCCCGGTCGTCGTGCTGTCCGTCGGCCCGGGCCCGCCCCGGGTGTCCGCGCCGCCGGACCGCGATCACGGCGGCGCGGACACCCGCCGCGAACCGTTAGAGTCACACTGCCGTCAGCGCCGCTCTCGTCACTCAGGGCAATGCTCACTCGTTGTGGAGTTACTCACAGGATTTCCTGGGAGCATCCCGGGAAGGAGCGTCGCCGTATCGCCAATCGTCAGTGACGGAAGGTGAATGCCAGGTTGCGTGCACATTTGCAGCGAACGGCGCTCACCTTGCATCGAGGTAACCGCAAGTGGGACCATTTTCCCGTCCCTGTCGCCCCAAGGTAGGTCCTCTGTGTCTCAGCACATAGCCAAGCCCCGTACCACCGCAGTGATCCTGGCCGGTGGCACCGGCCAGCGCGTGGGTCTGTCGATTCCCAAGCAGCTGCTGAAGATCGCCGGCAAGGCAGTCATCGAGCACACGCTGGCCACCTTCGAGAAGGCGGACTCGATCGACGAGATCATCGTGCTGATGGCGCCGGGCTATGTGCCCGACGTCGAGAAGATCGTCTCCAAGGCCGGGTTCAAGAAGGTCCGGGCGATCATCGAGGGCGGCTCCACGCGCAACGAGACGACCGAACGCGCCATCGCCGCCCTGGGCGAGGGGCTGGCCGACGACGAGGACGTCAACGTCCTCTTCCACGACGCCGTCCGTC
This sequence comes from Streptomyces sp. SAS_272, assembly GCF_052543235.1. NCBI lineage: Bacteria > Bacillati > Actinomycetota > Actinomycetes > Kitasatosporales > Streptomycetaceae > Streptomyces > Streptomyces sp. SAS_272. The sequence continues at coordinate 41,225 of NZ_JBMNDR010000037.1, forward strand.
CCCTGCTCTCGCAGCGCGTCATCGACGACTGCGTCGCCGCGCTGGAGCGCTACCAGGCCGTCGACGTCGCGATCCCGTCCGCGGACACCATCATCGTCACGCGCACGCACGGCGAGGACGGCGAGTTCATCACCGAGATCCCGGACCGCTCCCGGCTGCGTCGCGGACAGACCCCGCAGGCGTTCAAGCTGTCGACCATCCGCCGTGCCTACGAAGTGGCGGCGGGCGACCCCAACTTCCAGGCCACGGACGACTGCACCGTCGTGCTGCGCTACCTGCCGGACGTGCCGATCCACGTCGTCGCGGGCGACGAGTACAACATGAAGGTGACCCAGCCCGTCGACGTCTTCATCGCCGACAAGCTCTTCCAGTTGGCCTCCTCGGCCACCCCGGAGCAGAACGGCGAAGAGGTCTACCGCGAGCTGCTCACCGGCAGGACCCTGGTCGTCTTCGGCGGTTCGTACGGCATCGGCAAGGACATCGCCGAACTCGCCGAGTCGTACGGCGCCAAGGTCTACGCGCTGGGCCGCTCCACCACCGGCACCCATGTGGAGAACCCGGAGGAGGTCGACGACGCCCTGTCCAAGGCCTACAGCGAGACCGGGCGCATCGACTACGTCGTCAACACGGCCGGTGTGCTGCGCATCGGAAAGCTCGCCGAGACCGACAATGCGACCATCGAGGAAGCGCTGAAGGTCAACTACCTGGCACCCGTGCAGATCGCTCGATCGGCTTACAAATACCTCGCCGAGACGAAGGGTCAGTTGCTGCTCTACACCTCCAGCAGCTACACCCGCGGGCGGGCCGAGTACAGCCTCTACTCCTCGACCAAGGCCGCCATGGTGAACCTCACCCAGGCACTGTCCGACGAGTGGGCCGGTGACGGCATTCGGGTGAACTGCGTGAACCCGGAACGAACCGCCACGCCCATGCGCACCAAGGCCTTCGGACAGGAGCCGACAGGTTCCCTGCTCTCCTCCGAGGCGGTCGCCCGCACCTCCCTCGACGTGCTGCTTTCCGAGCTCACCGGCCATGTCGTCGACGTCCGTCAGCAGGACCCGACGGCGGCCGCGGGCAAGGCTTCCGACTTCGAACAGGCGCTGGCCGAGGTGCTCGATCGGCAGAACGGCGTGGCATAATCGAGCGCAATTAGTCATTGATTTTTCAGGCCTCTGTGGATCCCTGTTTACGGAGAATTCACAGAGGCCTGTATCCGTAAAGCTTCCGAAATCTTCACAAAGGATTTTCCGGACTTTTTGGCACTTCTGACCGGCCCCCTCCCAGAGCAGGTTTCTCCGTGATATCCACTGCTATTCGCGTCGCCCGGGTGGGCAGCGTGGCCGAGCTGGCCGCGGCGGTCCTCATGATGCTGGGCTATCCCGGCCTCATGGCGTCCGCGCTCGTCCCGAGCGCCCCCGCCTTCGCCGCCGCGGCCGCCGTGACGTACCTGGCGGACCTCTATCTCCACCGCAAGGGCAGTCGCCTCATCAGCCTCCTGGTCAAGGTGCGGGCCGGTATGGCCACCCGCTTCCTGGTCCGCGAGCTGCTGCTGATCCTGCTCCTGGCGAGGCTCGGCCTCTCCGAGGACCAGGTCTTCTACGCGGCGATCGCGTGCTTCACGGTGTTCTTCGGGCTCCAGGCCCCGCACAGTGTGCTGATCGCCCTGATCGACAAGCGCCGTCAGATGCCGGTCGCGACCAGGAACGTCGACCTGGCCTCCCGGCTGCGCATCCCGGACGCCCCGCCGCGCCTGCTGCTCGGCAACGCCACCGTGAAGATGCTCCACCTCGACCTCGCCGCGGTCGTGGCCCTGCTCGTCAGCGCGGTCACCGACTCGCAGCGCGCGGGCTTCGTCGGCATCGGCGTGACCCTGGGCCTGGGCACGCTGTACGTCCTCGTGCTGGTGCCGCACCTGCGGGCCAGGCGGCTCCCGCCGAAGGCCGACAAGGTCCTGGGCACGCTCAGCGCCTGGCTGCGCGAGTACCGGCCCGAGACGGTGCTGTACTTCTCCGGCTCCGACGACTCCGCCTACCAGGTCAACATGTGGCTGGAGACCATGGAGCAGATGGAGTCCCGGCCCCTGGTCATCCTGCGTGAACGCGTCATCCTGGAGAAGATGGCGCCCACGTCGGTCCCTGTCGTCTGCGTGCCCGGGGGGGTGCACCTGATGAACATGGACCTGTCCATGGTGCGGGTCGCGTTGTACTGCGCGAACGTCGGCAAGAACATCCACCTGCTGCGCGTGCCGACCATGAAGCACGTCTTCATCGGCCACGGCGACAGCGACAAGGCCGCCAGCGTCAACCCGTTCAGCAAGGTCTACGACGAGGTGTGGACCGCCGGCCGCGCGGGCCGCGACCGTTACGCCATCGCCGACGTCGGCATCCGCGACGAGGACATCGTCGAGGTCGGCCGCCCGCAATTGGCCCCCATCCGGTCGGTCGCCCCCGAGGGCGACGTCCCCACCGTGCTGTACGCGCCCACCTGGGAGGGCTGGGACGACAACCCGGGCAACACCTCGCTGCTGCTGGCCGGCGAGAACATCGTGAAGAAGCTGATCGCGGCCGAGCCCCCGGTCCGCGTCCTGTACAAGCCGCACCCCTTCACCGGCACCCGCAGCGCCAAGGCGGCTGCCGCGCACCGGAGGATCACGGCCCTGATCAAGAAGGCCGTGGCCGAGCGCGCCGCCGACCCGCGGTTCACCGCGGACCCGGCTGCGCAGGCCGCCGCCAAGGCCGAGCTGACCCGCCTCAAGGCCCGGCTGGACGGTCTCGCGCTCGCCTTCGACGCGCGGGCCGACGAGGCCGTGACGAGCCGCGACGGCATCGTCGACGTCCGTAAGCACGAAGAGGCCGCGCGGCTGCGCGCCGACTGGGACGACGCCTACTGGCGTTCCTTCCCGTCCTACGAGCACCGGGTGATCACGGGCGCGGCGCCCCGGCTGTACGACTGCTTCAACGCCTCCGCGGCGATGGTCTCCGACATCTCCAGCGTGGTCTCCGACTTCATCGCCAGCGGCAAGCCGTACGCGGTCACGGACTCCGCGGAGCTCGGGGCCGAGGAGTTCCGGCGGCAGAACACCGCGGTGCGCGCGGCCGTCATCCTCGGCAACGGCGCGGCCGAGCTGGACCAGCTGCTGGACGCGGTGCGCGACCCGGCCGCCGATCCGCTGGCCAAGGACCGCAAGGAGCTCAAGGAGTACCTGCTGGGGCCGGACGAGCCGACCTCGCTGCAGCAGTTCGACGCGGCCGTCACCCGTCTGGCCCTGAAGGCCGAGGCGCGCAACGTCAGTCAGCAGGCCCTCGGGGCGGCGGCGGCGGAGGCCTCGGTGGGCGCCGCGCCTGACGACGGAGCGGCGCTGCCCAAGGGAGTCGCGACCGCCTGAGGGCGCCCAGCCCGCGGCGTCGCCGCGAAGCACGACGAGCCGGACCCCCGGAGAGTGATCTCTCCGGGGGTCCGGCTCGTCGTGCATCCTGTGATGTGGAACACGTGTCGAAGTCCGAGCAACCCGCCCCGGTCATTCGTCGTCTACCGAGTATCCAAAGCAGTCTTGTCGGAACGTTGTGGTGGTGAGAGGGAAAAGTGACCGTTGCGCAGCCTGACGTCACGGTGGTGATCGGGGCGTACGAGGCGATGCCGTACCTGGTCGAGTGTCTTGCCTCGGTCGAGGCGCAGACCCTGGCACCCGGTCACATCGAGGTCATAGCCATAGACGACGGCTCGCGCGACGGCACGGGGGAGTGCCTGGAGGAGTTCGCCGCCCGCGCTCCCATGGCCGTCACCGTGATCCGGCAGGAGAACTCCGGTGGCCCCAGCGGCCCGCGCAACGTCGGCCTCGCCAAGGCGACCGGGCGTTACGTCTTCTTCCTCGACGCGGACGACCGGCTCGGCGCGGAGGCCCTGGAGCGCATGGTCGCCATGGCCGACCGCAACGGCACGGACGTGGTCCTCGGGCGCGTCGAGGGCATCAACAGAAACCCCCCGAAGTCGATGTGGGCCAAGACGCTCGAGCGTACGGACGTCTTCTCCTCCAACATCAAGTTCACCCTCAGCGCGCAGAAGCTCTTCCGCCGGGAGTTCCTGCAGCGCCACGACATACGCTTCGACGAGTCCCTGTGGACGGGCGAGGACGCGCTGTTCACCATGGAGGCCTATCTGCGGGCCGACGGCGTCTCCGTGGTCGCCGACTACACCTGCTACTACCTGGTGGGCCGCAGCGACGGCAAGCATGTGACCAAGAGCGGGAGTTACACCCTGCGCTTCGACTCCGCGCGTGCCCTGATGGGCCTGCTGGCGCGGCTGCTCCCGCCGGGCCCCAAGCGGGACGTGCTCATGGTCCGCCCGTTCCTCGTCACCGTCCTGCCGCAGTTCGGGCCCGTCTTCCTCAGGAACGACGAGGAGATCCGGCGCACCAAGATGGAACTGGCCCAGCCGCTGATGGACGCCTACTGGAACGAGGGCGTCGCCCAGCGGCTCAAGGTCCACGAGCGGCTGCGCCTGGAACTGGTGGCCCGGCAGCGCTCCGACCTGCTCGTCGACGTCCTCGAGTTCATCAAGGCCAAGAGCGAGCCGACGCCCGTCCTGAAGAAGCGCCACACGCAGCTCTACCTGGCCTATCCGCACTACGGCTCGCGCGAGACCGGTCTGCCGGACCGGATCTACCTCGCAGAGCCCCGCGAGGCCGCGGGCTACCCGGGCTGGCGCAAGGATGCCGCCGAGACGTTCCTGCGCGGCTTCGCCCGCAAGGTCCGCAGGCGGCTGAGCAGGCTCCGCCGGCCCCCGATGAGGCCCGGCGGCGGCACCGCGGCGGCCTGAGCCGGAGCCTCGTCCGCCAGGAAGCGGGGACCGGGTTACTTGCCGGGCTTGAGGGCTCGACGCAGGGGACCGCCCACGACGCGCCTGGCCCGGCGGTAGATCGAGGGGGCCGGGATGACGGCGGCGGCCCTGGCCGCGCCCCGCGCACCGGACCGGCTCTTGGCCAGGTCTCGCCGCAACTGGGCGTTGGTGGAGTCCAGTTCGCTGATCCGCTGCTGGAGCCAGCCGAACCGGGTGGTCAGCGAGGCGAGGTCGGCGTCGTTCCAGGGACGCACGCCCGCCGGGAAGGACAGCGAGCGCAGCTTCTTGTCGAAGGCCAGGCCGCCGTCGCCGTGGGTGAAGGTGTTCTGCAGCCCGTTCCTGTCCAGGAACGCGGTGAACCGGTCGAACCGCTCCTTGTGGTTCCCGGTGAGCCCGGTGAAGTCGGCCTCCTCGTAGAGGTCGGCGGGGTCGAGGTCCGCGGGCGTCTCGCTGAGCAGCCGGTGCGGTATCTCGAAGTAGCGGCACAGCTCCAGCGTCCGCGAGTCGAAGGCGAGCACGGTCGCGGGCGTGCCGGCCAGCAGCGCGGCGATGTTGCCGTGGATGCGTGAGCCGAACGAGTAGTCGAACGCCCGCAGGTCGTCCAGCCAGGTGACCGGGTCGATGTAGACCCGCGCCTTGCCCTCCCGGTACATCGGGTGGTCCGGGTGGGTGGGCATCTCGGTGACCCTGCCGCCCACGGAGTCGGTGTCCCGCCAGTACAGCTGTCTGGCGTCGGTGAGGTTCTGGCCTATGTAGAGCAGGTTCGGATAGCGCTCGTTCGTCCGGGTGATGATCCGGTGCAGACCGCCCCCGCGCACCGCGGCGTGCGAGCCGTTGACGGCGATCCGCGACTCGGCGGTGAGCGCCGGCGTCCTCTTCTCCACCGGCAGCCGGTCGCCGTGCAGGAACATCGACGGGCAGCCGATGACCTCGACGTCCCGGAAGCCCATGTCGTTGAGGTACCGCTCGGTGAACTCGCCCCGCACGCCGATCGTGGCGCTGCGGTCCAGCACCGCCGCACAGAAGGCACGCACCGAGGCCTCTATGGGCTTCAGCCGCGCAGCCTCGTAGGTCACCCCGGTCTGCGCGCCGACGCCCAGCACCACGACCGGGATCTTCAGCTTCCCTATGAGCCGGGTCAGCCGCTGCAGCGGCTGCTCGAAGGTCGGCCGGAAGGCGTTCGCCAGCGGGACGACGAAGGCGTCGTACTCCTCGTTGATCCGCGCCGCGGCGTTCGCGTCGGACCGCATGCCGTTCGAGACGACCTCGGTGTCCGGCGCCATGAGGATCTTGTGCGCTGCGTCACTGAAGATCAGGTTGCCGGAGTTGGTGGCCATGACGTCGCGGTGGAGGGCTTCCTCGACGGGGACGACGTCGAAGGGGCTCTTCCCCGACCTGAGGAGTATGCGCTTCACACCGCGAACTGTAGGTGACCCAAACTTGAAAATAAATTTGTGTTCTCTTCAAATTCCTCGAGGAACCGACACAACCTTTTTGCCGTATGCAAATGGTGAGCAAACGGTGACGGTGTGTGCGCGTCGCGCGTCGCCGAGCTGTCCGCGAAATGAAACTCCGAAGCGGCCCCGGGCCCCGTTCGCGTAGATTGCCGGGCAGGGCAGCCGTGGACCTACACAAGGGGCGAAGAGCAAGGTGGCAGGGGCAAGGCAGGCCGTGGGCGAGGCCCGCAGGATCGTCGTCAAGGTCGGCTCCTCGTCGCTGACCACCGCCTCGGGCGGCCTCGACGCCGACCGGGTCGACGCGCTCGTCGACGTCCTCGCCAAGAGCCGCAGCGGGGGAGAGAGGGAAGTCGTCCTCGTCTCGTCCGGGGCCATCGCCGCCGGGCTCGCCCCACTGGGCTTGCGCCGCCGCCCCAAGGACCTCGCCCGGCAGCAGGCCGCCGCCAGCGTCGGCCAGGGGCTGCTCGTCGCCCGCTACACCGCCTCGTTCGCCCGGTACGGCGTCCGTGTCGGGCAAGTGCTGCTGACCAGCGACGACATGAGCCGTCGCGCCCACCACCGCAACGCCTCCCGCACTCTCGACAAGCTGCTCGCGATGGGCGCCTTCCCGATCGTCAACGAGAACGACACCGTCGCCACCGACGAGATCCGCTTCGGCGACAACGACCGGCTGGCCGCCCTCGTCGCCCACCTCGTCCACGCCGACCTGCTGGTCCTGCTGTCGGACGTCGACGGTGTCTACGACGGCGACCCCAGCACACCGGGCACCTCGCGGATCGCCGAGGTGCGCGGACCCGAGGACCTCGCGCACGTCGAGATCGGCAGCGCCGGCAAGGCGGGCGTCGGCACCGGCGGCATGGTCACCAAGGTCGAGGCCGCCCGCATCGCGGCCGCCGCCGGCATCCCCGTGGTGCTCACCAGCGCCGTCCACGCGGCGGACGCCCTGACCGGCGGGGACACCGGCACCTTCTTCCGTCCGACCGGCAAGCGCTCCGCCGACCGGCTGCTGTGGCTTCAGCACGCCTCCACCCCGCAGGGCTCCCTGACCCTGGACGACGGCGCGGTGCGCGCGGTCGTCGAGCGACGCACGTCGTTGCTGCCGGCCGGGATCGCGTCCGTCGAGGGCGAGTTCAGCGCGGGTGACCCCGTCGAGCTGCGGGACACCCGAGGGCGTGCGGTGGCCCGCGGTCTCGTCAACTTCGACGCCAAGGAGATCCCCCAGCTGATCGGGCGGTCGACCCGGGACCTGGCGCGCGAACTGGGAGCGGAGTACGAGCGTGAGGTCGTCCACCGTGACGACCTGGTGATTCTCCATCCGTAAACCCGCTCGAACGATCCGTACCGGTGGGGGACGTTCCGTGAAACCGCCCCGCGAAGGCGTGCGGCCTGCTCAACTTTGTCTCAGGGACACGGCCGCGGGCGACCGCGGTGAAACGCGGGACATCCGCACGAGCGCTGCGTAAAGGAGGCCGTCGTGAGACGAGTGCGCCCTGGGGTGGCAGCGGCTCGTGGGAGTACCGGCGGGGCCGGTTCGGCGGCGCAGCGCCCGCCCGGCGAGGAGCGCGCCCTGACCAGCGTGGCCGCCGGTGAGCGCTACCGGGCGCAGGAGGTCGCCGAGTCGAAGGGCGGGCAGCCCGTGGAGGTCGCCCGGCTGTGGCACGTCACCCTCAGCGTCTCCGGCGAGGAGGCCCCGGTGCAGGAGGTCCGGCGGGCTCTGGAACAGCTCGCCCACGATCATCCGTTCCTCCTGACCAGCAGATACGCGGGCGATCACGCCGAGATCCGGTACTGGGAGGAGGCCCGCGACCTGCATGACGCGGCGGCCGTCGCCCTGCGCCTGTGGGGCGAGCACCGCCAGACGGCCGGCCTGCCCCCCTGGGAGATCGTCGGCCTCGAGGTCATCGACCGCCAGACGTACCACCAACGCATCGCGGAGGGCTACGGACCGGCCCCGGCGACGCCGGTGGGGGTCCACCCCTACTGACGCCCCCCTCGCCGCCGCGCCCGAGGAGGTCTCCCCGGGGAATCTCGGGGTGTGGAACGAGCGGTGAGCGGGCCGGTGCGGCGCACTACCCTTCCCTTATGACCACGCTCTCGCCGTACGACTCCATGTCCCCGGTCACCCGGGCCGCCTACCGCGCCAAGGCGGCCGCCGCCGACCTCGCGCCGCTGCCCCGGGCCGCCAAGGACGACGCGCTGCTCGCCATCGCGGACGCACTGGAGGTCCGTACGAGCGAGATCGTCGAGGCCAACGCCGCGGACATCGCCAAGGCCCGCGAGGCCGGCACCAGCGAAGCGATCGTCGACCGGCTGACCCTCACCCCGGAGCGGGTCCGTGCCATCGCCTCCGATGTGCGGGACGTCGTCGCGCTGCCCGACCCGGTCGGCGAGGTCGTCCGCGGGTCGACCCTGCCCAACGGCATCGACCTGCGCCAGGTGCGGGTCCCGCTCGGCGTCGTCGGCATCATCTACGAAGCCCGCCCGAACGTCACCGTGGACGCCGCCGCGCTCTGCCTGAAGTCGGGCAACGCGGTCCTGCTGCGCGGCTCCTCCTCCGCCTACGAGTCGAACAGCGCCCTCGTCCGGGTGATCCGCGACGCGGTGGGCGGGGCCGGGCTGCCCGCCGACGCCGTGCAGCTCGTGCCCGGTGAGGGCCGCGACAGCGTCCGCGAGCTGATGCGCGCCCGCGGACTGGTCGACGTCCTCATCCCGCGCGGCGGCGCCTCGCTCATCCAGACCGTGGTCACGGAGTCCACCGTCCCGGTCATCGAGACCGGCACCGGCAACTGCCATGTCTACGTCGACGCCCACGCCGACCTCGACATGGCGATCGACATCCTGATCAACTCCAAGGCCCACCGGGTCAGCGTCTGCAACGCCGCCGAGACCCTCCTCGTCCACCAGGACATCGCCCCGGAATTCCTGCCCCGTGCCCTCGACGCCCTCGCGGAGGCGGGCGTGACCGTGCACGCCGACGAGCGCGTGCTGGCGTACGCCGAGGACTCCAAGGCGACCGTCGTCGAGGCGACCCCGGAGGACTGGGAGACCGAGTACCTCTCCTACGACATCGCCGCCGCCGTGGTCGACTCGCTGGACCGGGCCGTCGAGCACATCCGGCTGTGGACCTCCGGCCACACCGAGGCCATCGTCACCACCTCGCAGCAGGCGGCCCGCCGTTTCACCCAGCTGGTCGACTCCACCACGGTGGCCGTCAACGCCTCCACCCGCTTCACCGACGGGGGCCAGTTCGGCTTCGGCGCCGAGATCGGCATCTCCACCCAGAAGCTGCACGCCCGCGGTCCTATGGGCCTGCCGGAGCTGACCAGCACGAAGTACATCGTCACGGGCGACGGACACGTCCGGCGCTGACCCGGGCGCCGGGGGACGCCCGAACGGCCGAGTGCGCCGCCGCGCGCCGGCCGCCGTGAAAGGCGTCTCATCCGGCCCATGAATTTCCCTTCCGCCTGCCCAAATTGACCCCCCAGGTCTACTCTGGACATGTGCCGGAGGACGTGGGGGGTACGCCGTTCCCTGACGGCTGGGAGCCCGACGACGACCACGACCGCGGGGTGTCGGACGAAGAGTTCGCCTCCGTGGTCTTCGACGAGGCCTTCGTACGGGCGGCCGTGGTGCACGAGCCGACCGCCGTCGAACGCCTCCTTGCCGCCGCGGAGGCGAGAGCCGAGGCCTCGGAGGCCGAGGCCCGCAGAGCCCGCGCCAGAGGCGACCGCTACGAGGATGTCTACGGCGCGGACGATTTCGGCCATGATCCGGACCTCGACGACCCGGACGACGCCGACCTCGCCGAAGGCTGGGAGCGTGGCTACGGCGCCCACGGGCCGTACGGCCGACAGAGCCGCTGGCATCGCCCCGTCGCCTGGATGCTCGCCCTGGTCATGGGCGTCGGCATGGTCGCGCTGGCTTTCGCCGCGGTCTACCGGGGCACCTCCTCGGGCAGCCGCGACCAGGTGCCGTCGCCCGCCACGACCGGACTCGAACAGGGGAGCGTGCCCCCGCCCTCCGCCTCCGCCGACCAGTCCCGGCCACCCGTCTCGGCGGTTCCGCGCACTCCCTGAACGCCTGTACGGCGCAACGTCGTACGAGCCGTGTGCGCGTGGGCGCGAAACCGGTGAGCCTCTGTCAGAACTTGTCGTGCAGCGGGGCGTTTACCCGAGGTCCGCGCGACCTACTCTGAAAGTATGGCCGGCCCTGGAGACCCACCGGAGGGGACACCCGAGGGCACTCCCGGAGGTGAGGACGAGTACCGATCCGTCGTCTTCGACGAATCGTTCATCCGCGCTGCCCGCATCCAGGAGTACTCCGCCCACGAACGCCTGGCCGACCACGCCCCCGCCGTCCGCCGCCGCCCCGCGCGGCGACGAGGCGGCCTGTCCCGGCAGGCCCTGGCCCTGGTACTGCTGATGGCCATCGCCTTCGGCACCGCCGTCTACATGGGATTGCGCAGCCCCTACCAGACCCAGGCGGCCCGCCGCACCGCCGAACCGCTGCGGATGACCGTCATCCCGCTCTCCCCGCAGGGCGCCGTGCCCGGGGCGGCCGCTTCCGAAGCGCTCTTCGCGCACAGCCCCGCCGCGCAGTTCCGCATCGGCGCGGAAGGCGTCCCGCTGCCCGCCTCGCGGCGCACCGCGCACTTCTCCGACAGCCAGGTCGTGGCGGCGCTGACCACGGCCAAGGAGTACATCGTGCACTCCTCCCTCTATCCGGAGGTGCTCACCGGGCAGCAGGTGCGGCCCGTGCGGGCGCTGATCGACGCCGACCAGCTCGACCAGTTCGACGAGAGCTTCAGCCATCCCGCCGCCGACGGCCGGCACGCGCCGACCGGCTGGCTGGTCCGCTTCGATCCCGCCCTGGCCCAGCTGGCCGACCGCAAGGTCCGGGTCCAGGGCACCTTGCAGGCCGCCGAGACCGACTCCTCGACCCTCGAGGTCACCGCGGACCACACCCTCGTGTACGCGCTGCGACCCGCCGGCGCCGCCGCCGACGCCCCGGCCTCCCTGTTCACCGTCCGCCGCGAGCTGCAGTTCCGCTTCGACCGCGAGGACCTGCGCACCCACCAGCTCCAGCTGATCGTGTCCTACGTCCAGGCGGGGCCGCTCTCCTGCGCCGAGGACTCCACGAACCATCTGCGGCCGCTGCTGGCCGGCCAGGCCGCGAAGACGGGCGGCCCGGCCGGTACGGACCCCTACGCGACCGGCGGGGCGACGGCCCTGTGCGGGGCCCTGGCGACGAGCGCGCAGCCCAGGGTGTGAGGCCGGGGCGGGGGAGCGGAGCCGTTCACTTCCCGCCGTGCGGAGGCGTGTCCTGCGGGCCCTGCGCCCCGCCCTCTCCGTCCGCCCGTCCCTCTTCGTCCGCCCGTCCCTCTCCGTCGGCTCCGTCCGATCCGTTGCGCGGCCGGTCCTGCGACGGAGTCGGGCCGGTGAAGCCGTCGAAACCGCGCCGGACGCGGCCGCCCAGGCCGCCGGCACCGCCGGCTATGTCGCTGACCAGCTTCATCAGCGGGTCCTTGGAACTCTTGACGCTCGTCGCGTAGTGGGCGGCGGACTCCCGGAAGGAGTCGGTGACCGAGGCGTCCTTGTCCTCGCCGCGCCGCGGGTAGTGGCCGTCCATGATCCGCTGGTGGTCGCGGGACTCCGCCCACTTCTTCAGCTCGGCCGCACGCACCGTGGTGAAGGGATGGGTGCGGGGGAGCACATTGAGGATCTTCAGCACGGAGTCGCGCAGGTCGCCGCCCGACTCGTACTCCTCGGCCTGCTGCAGGAACGCGTCCACGTTCATCTCGTGCAGGTGGTTTCCTCCGGCGATCTTCATCAGTCCCCGCATCGAGGCCTTCACGTCCTGGCCGACGAGGAGACCCGCGCGGTCGGCGGACAGCTCCGACTTGCGGAACCACTCGCGCAGCGCCGTCACGATCGCCATGATCGCGAGGTTGCCCAGCGGGATCCAGGCGACCCGGACGGCCAGGTTCGTCAGGAACAGCAGGATCGTGCGGTACACGGCGTGCCCGGACAGCGCGTGGCCCACCTCGTGCCCGACCACCGCCCGCATCTCCTCCTCGTCGAGCAGCTCGACGAGGCCGGTGGTGACCACGATGACCGGCTCGTCCAGACCGATGCACATGGCGTTGGGCTGCGGGTCCTGGTTGACGTACATCGGCGGGACCTTCTCCAGGTCCAGGATGTAGCAGGCGTCCCGCAGCATGTCGTTGAGGTGCGAGAACTGCTGGTCGGAGACCCGCACGGAGTCGGACAGGAACAGCAGCCTGAGGCTGCGCTCCGGCAGCAGCCCGCTGAGCGCCTTGAACACCGTGTCGAAACCGCTCAGCTTGCGCAGCGCCACCAGGGCGGAACGGTCGGCGGGGTGCTCGTACGCACGCGAGGAGATTCCCGGGAAGCGCCTGCGCTGCCTGCTCGGCACGCGCTCGTGGCCGGCGCCCTTGTGCTCGTGGCCGTCGTCGGACATGTCTTCCCCCATGTGCGTCTGTGTGGCCCTTTATCTGACCCTTTACGGACCCTTGTGAGGTCCTTTGCGCCCCCCGAGCAGAGGCCGGCCCAGGCGGAGTTACCGTGGACGGGCACTACACCGAAGGAGTCCCGTCCATGGAGCACCATCCCGCAGCCGCCTGGCTCTCCGAGGCCGTCGGCGCCGCCCAGCAGCAGGGGCCGGGGAATCTGCTCCGCGTCGTACTGATCGTGATGATCCTGGGCTGTGCGCTCACCGCGTGGTTCCTGTTGCGGGGCTACAAGCGGAAAGACGACTGAGCCGACGGGAAGGTTCCCAATGGCGGAGTCGGCGTGATCGCCGCCGAGCCGCCCGTTTACGATGGGCCGACGTCTTTATCCCGCCCTCCCCCACTCTCGACCTCGCTCGAGCGGGGGGACCTCCATCGGATAGGTCCTGCCGAAGATGAGCCTTCACAGCGCCGCTGCCCAGTTGGTCACCCTCGCCGCCGAGGGCGAGGAGCACGGCGGCAACCACCAGAGCCTCGACCCGCTGGTCACGGGTGGCGGCGCCTTCATCATCCTGCTGCTCCTCCTGTGGATCACCACCCGCTTCAACCGCGACCGCTGAGCCTTCGGTGTTCGACGACGGGCAGTCCGGCATAGCGGGGCGCTCCGGGCATTCGCCGGCCGGGGCCCCGCGACCGGGCCGGTAGGGTCTGCACGCATGGGAGAGCAGGACATGGCCACCGGCCCGTCGAACAACGGCAGGCGCCGCCTCGGCGTCATGGGTGGAACGTTCGATCCGATCCACCACGGGCACCTCGTGGCGGCCAGTGAGGTCGCCGCGCAGTTCCACCTGGACGAGGTCGTGTTCGTCCCCACCGGTCAGCCCTGGCAGAAGAGCCACCGCAGCGTCTCCCCCGCGGAGGACCGCTACCTGATGACGGTCATCGCGACCGCCGAGAACCCGCAGTTCTCGGTCAGCCGCATCGACATCGACCGCGGCGGCCCCACCTACACCGTGGACACACTGCGCGACCTGCGGGCTCTCAACCCCGAGAGCGACCTCTTCTTCATCACCGGCGCCGACGCCCTGGGGCAGATCCTGACCTGGCGGGACAGCGCCGAACTGTTCTCTCTCTCGCATTTCATCGGTGTCACCCGGCCGGGGCACAACCTCATGGATCCCGGTCTGCCCGAAGGCGGCGTCTCGCTCGTCGAGGTGCCCGCGCTCGCCATCTCCTCCACCGACTGCCGTGCGAGAGTCGCCAAGGGCGACCCCGTCTGGTACCTGGTGCCGGACGGCGTCGTGCGCTACATCGACAAGCGCGAGCTGTACCGCGGCGAGTGAGCCGAGAGGGGTACCGGTGAACGACCGACACGACGCGGGGTACGGGGGCGACCAGTACGAACTCGTCGGCTATGACGAGTACGGCCAGCCCGTCTACCGGCAGGTCCCGCCCCAGCAGGCCCCCCAGCAGCCCTACGACCCGTACGGGCAGCAGTACCAGGGGCAGCAGGGCCAGAACCAGGGCCACGGGCAGCAGGGGTACGGCTACGACCCGTACGGCACGGGCGGGCAGCAGACGCCCGCCTACGACCCGTACGACACCGGCCCGCAGCCGTCCGCCCCCGCCTACGACCCGTACGGCACCGCGACGCAGGCCCCCTACGACCCCTACGGGCAGACCGCCGCCGGGCAGCAGCCCCGGGCCGAACAGGCACGGACCGCCGAGCAGACCGCCTACATCCCGCAGCAGGCCGGACCGGCCGAGCCGCGGGCCGGAGCCGGCGCGGACAGCGACACGGGGCACGGGTCCGGCCCCGGCACCGGCAACGGCACCGATGGCGAGGCGACGGACGCCCAGCGCGGCCGGGGCGCCGCCGGAGCCGCCGGGCAGGGCCAAGGGGAGTACCACACCGAGCAGTTCGCGTTCGTGGAGGAGCCCGACGGCGACTCCGAGGACGTCATCGACTGGCTGAACTTCACCGAGAACCGCACCGAGCGCCGTGAGGAGGCCAAGCGGCGCGCCCGCAGCCGGCTCGTCGCCCTGGTCGTGGTCCTGGCTCTGGTCGCCGTCGGCGGCGTGGGTTACCTCTGGTATGCCGGGAAGCTGCCCGGTCTGTCGTCGTCCTCGGACTCCGGCGCGGGCACCAGGACCGCGGCCGCCGCCCAGAAGCGTGACGTGGTCGTGGTCCACCTGCACGACACCGCGGGGGGCGGCACCTCCACGGCCCTGCTCGTCGACAACACCACCACCAAGCAGGCCACCACCGTCCTGCTGCCCAACTCCCTCGTCCTCACGCAGGACGACGGCACCACGACGACCCTGGCCAAATCCGTCGACGACGACGGCTCCGACGGCACGCGCGGCGCGCTGGACACCGTGCTCGGCACCCGGATCCAGGGCACCTGGCGCCTCGACACCCCGTACCTGCAGAACCTCGTCGACCTCGTCGGCGGCATCGAGGTCGACACCGACACGGCCGTGCCCGGCCCCAACGCCAAGAAGGGCGAGACGCCCCTCGTCGCCAAGGGCGAGAACCAGACCCTCAGCGGCAAGATGGCGGTCGCCTATGCCACCCACCGCGCCGAGGGCGAGGCCCAGAACGCCCAGCTGGAGCGGTTCGGCCAGGTCATGCAGGGCGTGCTGCGCAAGGTGTCCTCCGACGCCCAGGGCGCCACCGTCACCGTGCAGACCCTCGCGCAGATTCTCGACCCTTCACTGACCGACAAGGATCTCGGGGCCTTCCTGGCCAAGCTCGCCGACCTCGCCAAGGGCGGCGACTACAAGACCGCCCTGCTGCCGGTCCAGGCCGACGGCACGCTCAGCGCCGAGGCCAGTGCGAGCGTCGTCAAGGACGTCCTCGGCGGGACCGCGAAGAGTCCCGACAAGGACGCGGCGGTCAGTGTCTTCGTCCAGAACGCCAGTGGTGCCAAGGCCGACACCGAGGACGCGCGCGTGGTGCTCCTCAACGGCGGTTTCACCTTCGTGGAGGGCGGCGCCCCGTCCGGCACGAAGGCCGAGTCCCAGGTTCTGTACGGGGACGCCGCGAACAAGCAGAACGCCGTCGAGGTCGCCAAGACCCTGGGGCTGGACACCGACGCCGTGAAGAAGGGCGCCGTCTCGGGTAACGCCGACGTGGCGGTCGTCCTGGGCAAGGACTACAAACGCTCCTCCACCGGATGACCCGGCGGGCAGGACGCGCGGGAGGCGCGACAGCAGGCGGCCCCCGCGGGTGATCCCCTCGTCACGCGGGGTGCCGTAATCACGTGGGGTGCCGTCGGCGGTCCGTGAGACCCTTGAGGTCAAGTGTCCGCCGACGGAAAGCCACGTAGTGACCGCCACCGACCGCTCCATCGATCTCATCAACATCGCTGCCCAGGCGGCAGCCGACAAGCTCGCGCACGACATCATCGCCTACGACGTCAGCGACGTGCTGTCGATCACGGACGCCTTCCTGCTGGCCTCCGCACCCAACGACCGCCAGGTCAAGTCGATCGTCGACGAGATCGAGGAGCGCCTCCAGAAGGAGCTCGGCGTCAAGCCGGTGCGCCGTGAGGGCGACCGCGACGCCCGCTGGATCCTGCTCGACTACGTCGACATCGTCGTCCACGTCCAGCACAGCGAGGAGCGCGTCTTCTACGCCCTCGAGCGCCTGTGGAAGGACTGCCCCGAGCTGGCGCTGCCCGCCGACGCCCTCGCGACCCGCGGCAAGGCCCAGGAGCACGCCAAACTGCAGGCCGAGGAGGACGAGACCGCCGGATTCGAGGAGCTGCGGTGACAGCCCCGGAGCAGACGACGACCCGTCAGCCACGCCGTGGCCGCCGGGTCATCCTCTGGCGGCACGGCCAGACCGCCTGGAACGTGGAGCGCCGCTTCCAGGGCACCACGGACGTCGAGCTGACCGAGACCGGCGTGGCTCAGGCCCGCCGCGCCGCCCGGCTGCTCGCCTCCCTCAGGCCCGACGCCATCGTCGCCTCGGACCTGTCGCGGGCCGCCGACACGGCCGCCGAGCTCGCCGCGCTCACCGGCCTCGAGGTCACCCACGACGAGTCCCTGCGCGAGACCTACGCGGGCGCGTGGCAGGGGCTGACGCACGAGGAGATCATCGCCCGGCACGGCGCGGAGTACACCGCGTGGAAGCGCGGCGAGCCGGTGCGCCGCGGCGGCGGCGAGCTGGAGACCGAGGTGGCCGACCGCGCCGCCCCCGTCGTCGTACGGCACGCCGAGAAGCTGCCCGAGGACGGGACGCTCGTCGTCGTCAGCCACGGCGGCACCATCCGCACGACCATCGGCCGTCTTCTCGGTCTGGAGGCGCACAGCTGGGAGAGCCTCGGCGGGCTCTCCAACTGCTGCTGGTCAGTGCTCGGCGAGGGCGCCAGGGGCTGGCGTCTGCTCGAGCACAACGCCGGCACCCTGCCCGAGCCGGTGCTCGGCGACGACGACTGAGCGACCGGTCGGGCCGGCGAGCCTCGGATTTCACTTTCCGGCAGGTCGCAGGCTAGAGTTCTTCTTGTTCGCACCGCCGAGCGGGGCGAAACACCATGCGGTTCCACCGCGTGGCGCGAGGGGCTATAGCTCAGTTGGTAGAGCGCCTGCATGGCATGCAGGAGGTCAGGAGTTCAATTCTCCTTAGCTCCACGGATTGGCCGGTCGGTCGACACTCTGTTGAGTTGTCAAAGATCGAAAGAGGCCGGTCGATATCGTTTCAGGAAGTCCCGCCCCTCAGGGGGCGGGATTTTTTGTCGTCCCGCTCCGCAACAGAGCCGTGCGCCGTTCCGTCTCCTCGTCGTCGGGTGTGTAGACGACGATCCTGCACTCAGGCATCCCGTCGATCGTCAGCGAGGTGGAGGTCATCCGCAGCTCGCCCACGGCCGCATGCCGGAACACCTTCACGCGACGGCCGGGCTCCGCCACGTCACCGGTCTTCCACAACTGTGAGAACAGCGGACTCGCCTCGGACAGCCTGCGTATGAAGTCCTCCCAAGCCGGCTCGCCGGCATGCAGTCCGTAGGCCGCCCGCAGAGTCGCCACCATCACCCGCAGTTCCTTGTCGCGGAACAGCAGCGGGCAGTCCTCCTCCCGCACGGTGAACAGCCGCCACAGGGCGTTGTCGGGGCCCGGCGCGCAGGCATCGACCGAGGTGATGAACAGGTCACGGTAGACGCTGTTGGAGGCCAGGATGTCGTAGCGCGAGTTGTAGACCACGGCCGGCCGGGGCGCCAGCGCGTCGATGATGCCCTGGATCTCGGGGCCCACGCTCTGCACCAGGGCCTCCGGGGCCGCCGTGAACGGCACCTCCGCAAGGTGATAGAGGTGCTCCCGCTCCGGCGGGTCCAGCCGCAGCGTGCGCGCGACGGCGTCGAGGACCTGTGCGGAGGCGTTGATCGGCCGCCCCTGCTCCAGCCAGGTGTACCAGGTGACGCCGACGCCCGAGAGCTGGGCCACCTCCTCGCGCCGCAGCCCCGGCGTGCGGCGCCGCAGTCCGGGCGGCATTCCGACGTCGCCCGGTGTCACCCTGGCCCGCCTGCTGCGCAGGAAGGCGGACAGCTCGGGCCGGCGCCGTGCCGTCCCCCCGGGCTTCGGGCGCCCCGGCTCCGCCCCCGGCCGCAGAACCGTCCGGGGTCCCGCCTCCGGTCCGCTTCCCGGCCCGGGTCCCGACGCGGCCCGTGCCCCGCGCTCCGCCCGCTGTTCCGCCCGTGCGCGTGTCTGTGTGCCTGTCCGCGTCCCCATCGTCACGCCCCCCATCATCACGCCCCCCATGGTCGACCTCCCGCCCGTCCCCTGCCAGGTGCTGTCAGTACCAGCATCGGCGGGCTCTCGGCACCCGTACCGGATCCTCGTCACGCTCGACGGCATGACGACGAAACCCCGGACGAGCCCGGTTCCCCCGGCTGTCCCCACCGCTTCACGTCCTGCTGCCAGTAAAGACCCCGCCACTGACAGTCAGCCCCGGCGGCTGCTGGCGGTGGTGCTCGCAGCCCAGTTCATGGCACTGCTCGACGTCTTCATCGTGAACGTCGCGGCCCCCACGATCGGTTCCGACCTCCACGCCTCCGGCGCCGATCTCCAACTGGTCGTCGCCGGTTACGCCATCACGTACTCCGTGCTGCTGATCACCGGTGCGCGGCTCGGCGACCGGTTCGGACCCGGCCGCGTCCATCTGGTCGGGCTCGCCCTCTTCACGGCCGCCTCGCTGGCCTGCGGTCTGGCGCAGGGCAGCACCGAGCTGATCGTGTTCCGGCTGGTGCAGGGCGCGGGGTCGGCGGTGATGATTCCGCAGGTACTGAGCCTGATCCAGCGCACGTTCAGCGGGGAGGCGCGGGTCCGGGCTCTCGGCGTCTACTCCGCGGTCCTCGCGGTCGGGGCGGCCGCCGGACAGGTGGCGGGAGGAGTGCTGGTGGACGCCGATCTGCTGGGCACCGGCTGGCGGCCGGTGTTCCTCGTGAACGTGCCGGTGGGCCTCGTCCTGCTGGTGGTGGGAAGGCGCGTCCTGCCGCGGGGCGGCGGACTGCCGGGGCACTCGGCGGCGGTCGCGGACGCTGGGGCGGTGCGGGCGCGGGAGGCGGGCGCAGCGGCGCGGAGCAGGGCGCGCAGGATGGACTGGCCCGGTCTCGTGCTTCTGGGCGCTGCCGTGTCGCTGGTCACGGTCCCGCTCGTGCTCGGGCGGGAGGAGGACTGGCCTTTGTGGTCCTGGTCGTCATTGGCGGCCGGAGCCCTGGTGTTCCTGCTGTTCTGCGGCGCCGAGTCCCGGCTCGCCCGGCGTGGCGGCGACCCGCTGATCGCGCCCCGGGTACTGCGTCACCCCGGGATGGCGCTCGCCGTCCTGCGGGTGATGGCCGTCATGGCGGTCAACGGGGGCTTTCTGTTCGTGCTGACCTTGCACGTTCAGGGCGGCCTCGGGTTCAGCGCGCTGCGCGCGGGTCTCACCTTCGCGCCGACGGCGGTCGTCTTCGGCGCGGTCGGGCTGACCTGGCGCAGATGGCCGGCCTCCTGGCAACGGGCCCTGATTCCTTCCGGGTTCGCGCTGCTCGCGCTGTCCGTGGTCGTGGTGGGCCTGGTCTTCCGGGGCGGTGACGACGGGGGCGCGTGGCTCTACGCGGCCTATGCCGGAGTGGGCGTCGGGCTCGCGCTCGCCTTCAGCCCGGCGCTGACCGGTGCGCTGGCCGCCGTGCTGCCCGAGGACGCGGCGGACGCCGGCGGGCTGCTGGCCACGGTCACCCAGCTCGGGCAGCTGATCGGTGTCGCCGCCTTCGGCACACTGTTCTTCAACCGCCTTGAGTCACTTGGTGCTCCGCAGGCGTATACCTCTGCGGAAGCGCTTCTCACATGCATGTTCGCGCTCGCTACGACAGCTGCCCTGGGTGCCGTGTCCGGACTGGTACTGAGGCGTCGCTGACCGTATTGGTCCGGCCGTGGCAGAATCAAACGACCGGAGGGGGCGCGGCCCGACGGGAGGGAGTAGCGATGCCTGCGAGCATCCGCGGAGAGGTCGGTCGTCTCTCCGGAGCAGCGGTGGTGCGGGACAAGGCCACCCGTCTCGGTTGCCCCTCCTGCGGTTCGGCCCATGTGGCTCAGGTTCTCGGCGACAACGGAGGGGTTTCCTACGTGTGCACGGCCTGCGGCCACAGCTGGAGCTGATCGATGGGTGCACACAGGCGGAAGTGCGACTGGTGCGGCAGCGGCACCCCGATCGTCCGTGACATGGAACCGGTCAACCCCGACTATCAGTACTGGTGCGAGGAATGCGCGCGGGCGCTGATCATAAAGGGCGACCCGATCGAGACGTACCGCGAACTCGAGGGGGAGCCGATCTACGGCCGGCTCCTCGAGGAGCACTGCACGCTCAAGCGGTTCTATTCGTTCGTCACCGCTTGACGTCGCGTAAGGGTCTAAATCGGACGGGGCGGAAAGGATTTGGCGGTCCGCCGCCGGACCGGTAAAGTTGGCGTCGCCGCCGGGGAAACCGGGCGGCACGGTCAAGATCGCGGCTCTGCCGCTTGGCCACGAGGGGCTATAGCTCAGTTGGTAGAGCGCCTGCATGGCATGCAGGAGGTCAGGAGTTCAATTCTCCTTAGCTCCACAACAGATCCCGCCGGGTCGAATGCGACTCGGCGGGATCTTTTGCGTTCGGGCGCCCCGTTCTCGGTTGTGCCGTCAGGGCCGACGGACAGGGGCCGCCTTTTCTCGGGCGGCCCCTGTCCGTCGGTCGTCGACGTGATCCTCAGCGGCCGAGGGCGCGGCGGCCGCGACCCTGGGAGAGGACCGGGAGGTTGCGGGCGGGCGCCTGCGCGCGCGTGTCCTCCTCGATGCGCAGGGCCAGCGCCGGACAGCGACGCACCGCGCGTAGAGCTTTTGCCTCGGCGTACTGCGGTACCTTCGCCTGCGCCACCGTGGGGAAGCCGTCGGCGCCGAGCTGGAAGACCTCGGGGAGGATGTCCGCGCACAGGCCGTGGCCGCGGCAGAGCGTCCAGTCGACGAAGATCTTCTGGCGGCTGGAGCCGCTCTCCTCCGGCGCGTTGCCGCTCGTGATGCTCGCGGGTGCCGTGCCCGCCTCGAAGAGCGGCAGAACGCCCTCCACGGGCCGTCCGCAGCCGTTGCCGAGGACGTGGGCGGCGAGGTCGTCGGTGAACGCCTTGATGGTCGACTCCAGGAACATCGCGGAGCCGTCCGGGTGCGAGCACGCGCCGCGCCGCTTGACGTTCTTGGCGACCTGCTTGAGCGCCTCCAGTGCGGCCGGACCGCCGCCGTTGATGATGTCCTCCAGGCCGCGCGCCGCGGCCGGCAGGCCGAGGTAGCAGGGGCCGCACTGACCCGCGCTCTCGTCGGCCAGCCATTGGGCCACGCGCAGGGACTCGCCCAGCGGGCAGGTCTCCTGGCTGATCGGCAGGATCGCGCCCGCGCCGAGCGCCCCGCCCACCGCGTCGAGCGAGTTGCGGGAGACGACCGCCTCGTTGACCGTCGCCGCGTCGATCCACTTGCCGTGGTAGCCGCCGGTCAGCACGCCCTGGGGCACCGGCGGGGCGCCCGCGAGCTGGAGGACGTAACGCAGCGGCACGCCGGTGGGGACCTCGATCACCATCGGACGGGCGACCGCGCCGGAGACCGTCAGCATGACCGTGCCCGGCTCGTCGTACAGGCCGGTGTTGCCGTACCGCTCCGGGCCGATGCGGGCGGCGATGGCCAGCTGGGCGAACGTCTCGGCGTTGGAGAGGAGGGTCGGCGCGCCGCCGACGCCGTTCTGCGAGGCGCTGACCTTGCGGCCGGGCGGGATCGGCGGGCCGCCGTCGATGGAACGGATCAGCGACGCTGCGGCACCCGTGACCATGCGGATCGGGTTTCGCTGGACGAACGCCTTCAGAGCCGATCGACGGCCGTTGCTGAGCCCGCGTTCGGAGAGCGCGGCCTCCATCGAGCGCTGAGTGGATTCGCGGGTGACCCCCACCACGAGCGTGCGGGCACCCAGCGCCTCCGCGACGAGCAGCGCGCCGTCCAGGATGAGGTGCGGGGCACGGTTGATGAGCACCGTGTCCTTGCGGCAGGCCGGTTCGTCCTCGCTGCCGTTGACGACGACGACCGGTCGTACGCCCCGTTTGATCGCGGCCTCGGCGACCGAGCGCAACTTCTTGTGGAAGGGGAAGCCCGCGCCGCCGCGACCCTTCAGGTTGATGTTCTCGGAGAGCTTCGCGAGAGCCTCTCCGCCCAGGGGTTCCAGCGGCCCGTGCACCTTCAGGTGCATGGGCAGGTCAAGTCTCTCGACAAGGTCGAAACCCGACGTGAGTTGCGGAAGGCCGACCACGCGGACTTCTGGGACGTCGGGCAGGGCCTCGTTCACCTATAGCCTCCGGAAGGCGTGTTCCAAGGTTCGCCCGAACCCGGTGCGTCGTACGACGCACCGGGCGATGGTTCGTTGGCGGGACCGCTGTTGTACGTGTCGTTCTGGTTGTACGTGGCGTACCCGGGGTTCGTCTCACCTGTGTCGTACACGTCACGTCCGCCGGATCCAGGAGTGCCCGGATTGCCATAGACCGGGATGGTGAATCCCGTGTCCTGAAGCGGGTCGTACACGGACTGGGGTGCTTCGCCGACCGGCGGCGGGGACGGGATCGGCCAGCTGCCCGAGGTGCTGCCGCCGTTGTCGACCCGCGGGATCGCCTCGGTGGCCTGCTGCAGATCGAACGGCATGCCCATGCGCGCCGTCTGATCGGCGATGTAGGGCGGCTGTTGGCCGCGCGGCGGGGTGTTGACGGCGCGGTAGGCGGCCGCGAAGCCGTTCGCCGGCTCCGGGGTGGCGGGCGTGTCGTACAGCGGCGACGCCGACGGCGGGGTCATCCGGGTGGAGCTCATCGTGTCCGTCAGCGGCGAGCGGCCGGAGCGGCCCTCGTACCCGGGCAGCGCCGACGAGCCGGTCTCCGACACGCGCGCGCGTGACGCTTCGAGTCCGTCCATGGCGGAGCGGTCAGGCGCCCCCAGGAACGCGGTGATCCGGTCGGCGACCCTGCGCTTGAACGGGCGCGGAGCGGCACGCAGCGCGAGAGCGGCCATGACGCCGGCCAGGCAGAGCTCGTACGAGACCATGAAGAACGGCTTCGCCGCGCGTCCTGCGAACAGGCCGTGGATGAGGGCCGCGCACAGCGCCGGGTAGGCCAGCATGTGCATCGCGCGCCAGCGGGCGGCGACCTCGGCCGGCGCGGCGAACTGGTTGCGCAGTGCACCGGTGATGCCCACGAAGATCATGAGCAGCGCGGCGAGGGAGCCGAGGCCGATGAGCCCGGCGCTGCCCTTGACGCCCAGACTGAAGGGGATCAGCGCGGCGATCAGGACGGTGTGCTCCAGGGCCAGCTTGACGGTGATGTGCACCACGAGGAACGCGATGGAGCCGACGGCGGTCACGCGGTGGACGCCCTGCGCGAGGATCCGCTGACGTGTGTTGAGGATGAGCCGGTCCTGGGCGACGAGGCCCCAGATGACCGAGCAGGTGAGGCACACCAGCGACAGGACACCCGCACCGAAGTTGAGGAATGCCTGCAACTGGTCGCCGCCGACCAGCACGACCACAGGTATGAGGACCAGGACGACAGCCGTCGCCAACCCGTAGGCCGACCGGCCGGGCTTGGGGAGCGTGCTGTTACTGGAACGAGGGTTCATGGGGGCAACTCCGAGCAGTTTCGGGAAAGCGGTCCCGCTGCCGAACTCTAAGTGGCTCCATACCGATGGGTACGAGGTTTGAGTTATTGCGTTGTTATGAAACGACGATGTGGCTGTTGTGATGTCCTTTAGCGGCTGTTACGCGAAGTAACCAAGACCCTGGATGCAGCTCTGTCCCCCCGTTCTCGGCACACCAACGGTGTCTCGACCATGCATACGTAAGCGCGTGGCCTCGTGCTCAAGGCCTGCGGTACCCTAACGCCATGCGTGCTGTACGCCTTCTGCTTAGCGAGCCGCGCTGATCAGTCCCGACCGCCGGTGAACGGACGGTTCGGAATCGGCGCGGCGTCCCCTCCTGTGCGAGGGGATTTTTCGTTTCCTGGACGACAACCCGCTGGCAGAGACGATCGATGGAGCTTTGAGGACCATGAGCGAGACGAACCCCGCTGCCGCCGCTGTCCCGGCAGAGGCCGCGCCGCACCGCTACACGGCAGCCATGGCCGCCGAGATCGAGGCACGCTGGCAGGACTTCTGGGACGCCGAGGGCACCTACGCCGCGCCGAACCCGCAGGGCGACCTGGCCGGTGACCCCGAGATGGTGGCCCGGCCCAAGAAGTTCATCATGGACATGTTCCCGTATCCCTCCGGTGCGGGACTGCACGTCGGTCATCCGCTGGGTTACATCGCGACCGACGTCTTCGCGCGGTTCCAGCGCATGACCGGCCACAACGTCCTGCACACCCTGGGCTTCGACGCCTTCGGCCTGCCCGCCGAGCAGTACGCCGTGCAGACCGGCACGCACCCGCGGGTGTCCACCGAGGCCAACATCGAGAACATGAAGTCCCAGCTGCGCCGGCTGGGCCTGGGCCACGACAAGCGCCGGTCGTTCGCCACGATCGACCCCGAGTACTACAAGTGGACCCAGTGGATCTTCCTGCAGATCTTCAATTCCTGGTACGACGAGGACGCGGACAAGGCCCGTCCGATCGCCGCGCTGGTCGCCCAGTTCGAGTCCGGTGAGCGCCCGGTACCGGGGCACACGCGCGCGTGGCACGAGCTGACCGCCGCCGAGCGCGCCGACGTGCTGGGGGAGTTCCGTCTGGCCTACGCCTCCGACGCGCCGGTCAACTGGTGCCCCGGCCTGGGCACCGTGCTGGCCAACGAGGAGGTCACCGCCGACGGCCGCTCCGAGCGCGGCAACTTCCCCGTCTTCAAGGCCAAGCTGCGCCAGTGGAACATGCGCATCACCGCTTACGCGGACCGCCTGCTGAACGACCTGGACGCGCTGGACTGGCCCGAGGCCATCAAGCTGCAGCAGCGCAACTGGATCGGCCGCTCCGAAGGCGCCCGCGTCGACTTCCCCGTGGACGGCGAGCGGATCTCGGTCTTCACCACGCGCCCGGACACCCTGTTCGGCGCGACCTACATGGTCCTGGCGCCCGAGCACCCGCTGGTCGACAAGTTCACCCCGGAATCCTGGCCCGAGGGCACCCACGACGTCTGGACGGGCGGCCACGCCACCCCGGTGGACGCCGTCGCCGCGTACCGCGCGCAGGCGGCCTCGAAGTCCGACGTCGAGCGCCAGGCCGAGGCCAAGGACAAGACCGGCGTCTTCACCGGTGTGTACGCGACCAACCCGGTCAACGGCGAGCGGGTCCCCGTCTTCATCGCCGACTACGTCCTGATGGGCTACGGCACCGGCGCGATCATGGCCGTCCCGGCGGGCGACCAGCGCGACTTCGAGTTCGCGCGCGCCTTCGAGCTGCCGATCCACTGCATCGTCGAGCCGACCGACGGCCGCGGCACCGACACGTCGACCTGGGAGAACGCCTTCGCGTCGTACGAGGCGAAGATCATCAACTCGGCGAACGACGAGATCAGCCTGAACGGTCTGGGTGTCGTCGACGCCAAGGCGCGCGTCACCGAGTGGCTCGAGGGCAGGGGGATCGGCGAGGGCACCGTCAACTTCCGCCTGCGCGACTGGCTGTTCAGCCGTCAGCGCTACTGGGGCGAGCCCTTCCCGATCGTCTACGACGAGGACGGCATCGCCCACCCGCTGCCGGAGTCGATGCTGCCCCTGGAGCTGCCGGAGGTCGAGGACTACTCACCCCGCACCTTCGAGCCGGACGACGCGAACACCTCCCCGGAGACGCCGCTGTCCCGCAACGCGGACTGGGTGAACGTCACGCTGGACCTGGGCGACGGCGCCGGCCCGCGACGCTACCGCCGCGAGACCAACACCATGCCCAACTGGGCAGGTTCCTGCTGGTACGAGCTGCGTTACCTGGACCCGCACAACAGCGAGCAGCTGGTCGACCCGGCCGTCGAACAGTACTGGATGGGCCCCCGTGAGGGGCAGCCGCACGGCGGCGTCGACCTGTACGTCGGCGGGGCCGAGCACGCCGTGCTGCACCTGCTGTACGCGCGCTTCTGGTCCAAGGTCCTGTTCGACCTGGGGCACGTCTCCTCCGCGGAGCCGTTCCACAAGCTGTTCAACCAGGGCATGATCCAGGCCTACGCGTACACCGACTCCCGCGGCGTGTACGTCCCGGCCGCCGAGGTCGAGGAGCAGGACGGCACGTTCCTGTACCAGGGCACGCCCGTGAAGCGTGAGTACGGGAAGATGGGCAAGTCCCTGAAGAACGCCGTCACTCCGGACGAGATCTGCGCCGAGTACGGCGCCGACACGCTGCGCCTGTACGAGATGGCGATGGGTCCGCTGGACGTCTCGCGCCCGTGGGACACCCGCGCGGTGGTCGGCCAGTACCGCCTGCTGCAGCGGCTGTGGCGCAACATCGTCGACGAGGCCACCGGCGAGGTGACCGTCGTCGACGCCGAGGCCGACGAGCCGACCCTGCGCGCTCTGCACAAGGCGATCGACGGGGTGCGCCAGGACCTGGAGGGTCTGCGCTTCAACACGGCCATCGCCAAGATCACCGAACTGAACAACCACCTGACCAAGGCGGGCGGGGCGCTGCCGCGCACGGTCGCCGAGGACCTGGTGCTGCTGGCCGCCCCGCTGGCCCCGCACATCGCCGAGGAACTGTGGCGCAAGCTGGGCCACACCGACTCGGTCGTCCACCAGGACCTGCCCGTCGCCGACCCGGCGTACGTCGTGGACGAGAGCGTGACCTGCGTCGTACAGATCAAGGGCAAGGTCAAGGCGCGCCTGGAGGTCTCCCCGGCCATCTCCGACGAAGAGCTGGAGAAGGTCGCGCTGGCCGACGAGGCGGTCGTCAAGGCGCTGGGCGGGGCCGGTATCCGCAAGGTGATCGTGCGGGCGCCGAAGCTGGTGAACATCGTTCCCGCGTAGGGGCGGCTCCGCGCACGCGGCCTGTCGATCCGCCGGGGGCGGTGGCCGGGTGAGGGCGCGGTACCGGGCTCCGCTCGCCCGGCCGGGCGGTGGGCCGCATGACGTCGGTCGCCCCTTAGGGGTTCGGTGCGGGCAGGTTCGGGGTTCTTCTGGAACTCCGGGCCTGCCCGTCTCGTTTACCGTTTGAAGGGCGGGGCGCCGGCTGCGGTGTGCCGTCTGCGGGGCCGGACGCGTCGTGCAGGTCGAAGGAGGAGCTCGTGGAAGCCGTGATCGCCGTCATCGTCCTGCTCTTCGTGCTCTGCCTGGCGCTCGGCGCCTACGCCACGGTGAAGGTGGTCGGGGCCGCAAAACGGGGCGTCGACCGCACCATCACCCAGGCCCGCCGCACGGTCGAGGACCACACCCTGCGGGCCAAGTCCTTCGCCCAGCTCGGACCGGCCGGCGAGATCGCCCAGCTACGGCTCGCCCTGCGCACATCGATGCGGGCCACTCAGGAAGCACTGCACGCGGGCGCCGTGGAGGACGAGTCCCTGAAGGAGTCCCTCGGCCTCTTCCAGAGGCTCAGCGCGCACGGCCACGAACTGGACGCCGAACTCAAGCGCCTGGAGTCGGAGCCGGACCGGGCGACGCTCGTCGAGCGTCTGCCGGCGCTGCGGGAGCGCACCGAGCGCATCACGGGATCGGCCGACTCGTTGCGTTGGGCCGCCCGTGACCGTGCCCGCCGCTTCGCGGAGGACGACCTCGACTCCCTCAGCGCCCAGATCGGCGTCGAGGCCGGCGCCCTGCGGCACTGGACCACGTCGGAACCCGACCAGACGCCGCCCCCGTGGCCCGAAGCGCCGGCCGCCGACAGCACGACGGCGGGCCAGACCTGGCCCGAGACCCCCGGGGCACGCACCGCGGACGAGCCGACCCCGCCCGCCATCACCCCGCCCGGACCGCGCCCCGTCTACCCCTGGCAGAAGAAACCGCGCCCCGAGAGCACCACCTGAGCGGAGTCCAGGGTTTCGGCGCCCTGTCGGCAGAGCGGCCAGGTGGCACGGTGATGCCGTGGTCGTCGCACGCTGACGGGGGGCGCGGGGCCTGAGTTCCGCGCATCACCGGATCCCGGCTCGGGCCTTGTTCGGCGTGGTATTTGATTCGGTCAAGGGCAGCCCAGCTGCCAGGGGCCGGGCTGCCGCGCAGCGGCTACGCCAGGTAACCTCCAGGTCATGTCCCGCCATGTCGCGATCGTCACGGATTCAACGGCCTACCTGCCGCAGCGGACGATGGAGCGTCATGGCATCACCGCGGTGCCCCTGACCGTCGTCCTCGGCGACCAGGCACTCGAAGAGGGCAGTGAGATCTCCACCCGCTCGCTGGCTCAGGCGCTGCAGAAGCGACGCCCCGTCACCACCTCGCGCCCCAGCCCGCAGCACTTCGCCGAGACCTACCGCAGGGTCGCCGAATCGGGCGCCTCCGGCATCGTCTCCCTGCACCTCTCGGCCGAACTGTCCGGCACATATGACGCGGCGGTGGTCGCGGCGCGCGAGGCGCCCGTTCCGGTGCGGGTGGTGGACACCGGCATGGTGGCCATGGCGCTCGGCTTCTGCGCGCTCTCGGCGGCCGAGGTCGCGGAGTCGGGCGGGACGGTCGACGAGGCGGTCACCGCGGCGGAGAAGCGAGCCGACGGCACGTCCGCCTACTTCTACGTCGACACCCTGGAATATCTACGTCGGGGCGGCCGGATCGGCACCGCACAGGCCCTGTTGGGCTCGGCGCTCGCCGTGAAGCCGCTCCTTCAGCTGGACGCGGGGCGCATCGACCTCCTCGAGAAGGTCCGGACGGCCTCGAGGGCGATCGCACGTCTGGAAGAGCTCGGCGCCGACCGGGCGGGCAGCGCGCCGGTGGACATCGCCGTGCATCATCTCGCGGCTCCCGACCGGGCATCGGCTCTCGCGGACCGACTGCGTTCCCGGGTGCCCGGACTCGTCGATCTGCATGTCAGCGAGGTCGGAGCGGTGATCGGCGCCCACACCGGACCAGGACTGCTGGGAGTCGTGGTCTCGCCGCGATGAGGACGTCCCGCACTCCTGCGAGTGGCGAAGTTATCCACAACAGGCTGTCCGTCCACGGAAATTGAGCAAGATCATCGCGATGTGGCGACGTGTCCGATCCTCGTGGCATGGCACTTCGATCACGCTCACGCAGCACGCACGCGACCAGCGGTCCCGGCCGCGCCCGCGGTTCCGACGCACGCTCCCGCCGCCTGCGTCCCCCCGACGGTCACCGGGCGCGGCACCGTCATGCCTCGGCGGAGGAGAACCGTCGCAGGGCGCAGGCCTTGTTCACCGCACGGGCCCGGGAGGCAGGCGCGACGGAGAAGCCGGGTGTCGGACCGCCAGGCGGGGGCGGCGCGGGCGACAGGGGCGGTGGAGGCGGCGGACGGCCGGAGTCCCCTGGGCTGGTTGCACAGAGCGGCCGACCGGAGTCCCATGGGCTGGCTGGACAGAGCGGCCGACCGGAGTCCCGTGGGCTCGGTGGACGCAGCGGCCGGCCGGAGTCCGGTGGGGGCGGTGCTGCGGACGGCACCGGGTCTGCGGACGGCACGGGAGACCTGCGCCCGGCGGGCGGTGCAGGAGAACCCGGTCCCGGGGGTGGGACACGGGCCGGCACCGAGGGCGAGGGCGCTGACGCCGGTGTCGTCGCCGCAGAGGGCGGTGCGTTCCAGGGTGCTGTCGTCACCGTGGAGGGCGGCGCGTTCGAGGGCGCGGGCCAGGAGCCATGGGCGGCCCGGGCGGTTTGGTGGGAGCGGGCGGGGCTTGCGCTGCGGGAGCGGATGCCGGTCTGGTTGGAGGCACGGTGCGGACTGGAGCGCAGGAGCGTCCTGGCGCTGACCGTGCTGCTGGTCGCCGCCGCGGGTTTCGCCGTACAACACTTCTGGACCGGAAGGGTCCAGCCGGTGAAGGCGCCGGAGGTCGTGCGAGCCGCGGCTCCCTTCGGGGCGGCGGCAGGCGAGCGGGACTCGGCGGCCGGCCCCGAGGCGTCCGCGGGTCCGCCGAGTCCGGGAATCCCGGGGAGCACCGTGAGCTCGGTCGGCGGCGAGATCGTGGTGGACGTCAGCGGAAAGGTGCGCAGGCCCGGAATCCATCGTCTCCCGGCCGGTTCGCGGGTCGTCGACGCGTTGGACGCGGCCGGTGGGGTGCGACCGGGCACCGACACCGACGGTCTCAACCGCGCACGGTTCCTCGTCGACGGCGAGCAGGTCGTCGTCGCCGGCTCGCCGGTTGCTGGGGCTGGGGCTGGGGCCGGGGCCGGGGCTGGAGCGGGTGCGGGTGCGGGTGCGGGATCGGCTGGGTCCGGCGGCGCGACAGGTCCGGGCGGCAGGCCCGCGGCACCTGTGTCCCTCAACACGGCGACGGTCGACCAACTCGAGGCCCTGCCCGGCGTGGGACCGGTGCTGGCGCAGCACATCATCGACCACCGGGCGCAGAACGGCGGTTTCCGCTCGGTGGACGAGCTGCGGGACGTCAACGGAATCGGTGAGCGGCGCTTCGCCGACCTGCGGAATCTCGTGCGGCCATGAGGCGGGCGAACGCTGGGCGGAGGATTCCCGGGGTCGGCGGCAATGTCAGGGATGAGGACGGGGCCGCTCTGAACGGCGCCTGGCCGGTGCCCGGCGGGCGCGGTCGGCAGGCCGTGCACGCCGACTCCGGGAGGCGGCTGGGCGACGCCCACCCGCGTCAGGAGGGGCCGGTGGATCTCCGGCTCGTACCACCCGCCCTCGCGGCGTGGGCCACGGCCGCGTTCACGTTGGACGCGTCCCCGGGGCTGGTGGGCGGCCTCGTGATCGGCTGTCTGGCGGCCGCAGTGATTCTCCTGGTCGTGAGGGGGCGCAGCGCGAGGAACGCCCCGGTCACGCAGGGCCCCTGGAGCACCGGGCCGCGCGTGAACCCCGGAGTGGCGGATGGTGCGGTGTCGTCGGGGAGTGGGAAGGCTTCGCCGGGCCGGACCGTCGCGAGGGTGCATGGTGCGGGCACCGCGGGGGGTGGTGGGGCTTCGCCGGGCGCGACCGTCGCGGAGGTGGACGGTGCGGGCTCGGCGGGGCGGGGCGGGGTTTCGCCGGGCGTGACTCCCGAGGTGGTGAATGGTGCGGGCTCGGCGGGGCGGGGGAGGGTCTGGCGGCGTGTGACTGTCGCCGCCTCTCTGCTCTGTGCGGCTGCGGCAGCCGCGTCGGCCGGGCTGCACGGCGCGGATCTGCGCCGCGGGCCGGTGCCGGCGCTGGCGGGCAGGTACGCGAGCGTCACCGCCGAGGTCGAGCTCACCTCCGACCCACGGCTCACGCGCCCTCGCGTCAGAGGGGACCACGTGATGCCGGACTCGGTGATGATCGAGGCGGAGGTGCGCAGGGTCGAGACCGCACACCGGACGGTGGTGGCGACGCGGACGCCGGTCCTGCTGATCGTGGACGCAAGATCGCGCAGGGGAGGCGGCGGCGGGCGCCCGGGGCCCGAGGGAGGCGGCGGCATGCGTCCGGGGCACGAGGGCCGGAAGGAGTCCGGCGGCGCGCCAGGTCCAGAAGGGCGGCCCGAGGCACCGTGGCTCGCGTTGTTGCCGTCCACCCGGCTGCGGGTGGCCGGGCGGCTCGCGCCCGCCATGGCCCGAGGGGACCGGTTCGCGGCGGTGCTGCGGGTGCGGGGCAAGGCGGCGCCGTCGGTCGTGGGAGGACCCTCTGCCACCCAGCGGACGGCGGGGCGGCTGCGGGCGGGTCTGCGGGCGGCCACCGACGGCTTGCCGGCGGACGCCAGGGCGCTGCTGCCGGGGCTGGTGGTCGGGGACACCTCGAGGATCACGCCCGAACTGGACGAGGCCTTCAAGGAGACGGACCTGGCCCACACTCTGGCCGTCTCCGGGAGCAACCTCACGATCATCCTTGCGCTGCTCCTCGGCCCGCCCGGTCTCGCCCAGCAGGTCGAGCGGCGCGGGCTGGCACCCCGGCTGGGCGTCCCCCTGCGCGCGAGCGCGGTGCTCGGCGGGGCGCTCACGCTCGGATTCGTGGTGGTGTGCCGGCCCGACCCCAGCGTGCTGCGCGCTGCGGCCTGTGGAGCGATCGTGCTGCTGGCCCTGGCGACCGGTCGACGCCGCTCCCTCGTCCCGGCCCTGGCGACAGCAGTGCTGCTTCTGGTGCTGTACGACCCGTGGCTGGCCCGGAGCTACGGCTTCCTGCTGTCCGTCCTCGCCACCGGGGCCCTGCTGACGCTGGCGCCGCGATGGAGTGCCGCCCTGCGCAGGCGGCGGGTACCTCCGAGGCTCGCGGAGGCGTTGGCGGCAGCCGGAGCCGCGCAGGCCCTGTGCGCACCGGTCGTCGCGGTGCTGTCGGCGCGGGTGAGTCTGGTGGCGGTGCCCTGCAACCTCCTCGTGGAGTTCGCGGTCGCGCCCGCGACGGTACTGGGCTTCGCGGTGCTGGCGACCGCGCCGGTGGCGATGCCGGTGGCCGAGGCGCTGGCCTGGTGCGCCGGTTGGCCCGCCGAGTGGATCGCGGGTGTGGCCCGAACGGGCGCCGCGCTGCCCGGTGCGGGGATCGACTGGCCGGGCAGTTGGGCCGGGGCCCTGTTGCTGGCGGCCGTCACGGGCGTGGCGGTGCTGTCCGGGCGGCGGTTGTCGAGGCATCCGTGGC
This sequence comes from Streptomyces sp. SAS_272, assembly GCF_052543235.1. Lineage (NCBI taxonomy): Bacteria > Bacillati > Actinomycetota > Actinomycetes > Kitasatosporales > Streptomycetaceae > Streptomyces > Streptomyces sp. SAS_272. The sequence goes on from NZ_JBMNDR010000037.1 coordinate 74,101, forward strand.
TGTGCGCGGTCTGCGGGGCGTTGCTGCTGCTCGTGGTGGTGCGGCCGCCGCCGCTCACGAGGGTGCTCACGGGCTGGCCGCCGCCGGGCTGGCGACTGGCGATGTGCGACGTGGGGCAGGGCGACGCGACCGTCCTCGCGGCGGGCGGCGGCGCCGGCGTGGTCGTGGACGCCGGTCCCGATCCGGCGCTGGTCGACCAGTGTCTGCGCGCGCTCGGCATCACCAGGGTGCCGCTCGTCGTGCTCACCCACTTCCACGCGGACCACGTGGCAGGGCTGCCGGGGGTGCTGCGGGGCCGGGAGGTGGGAGCTGTCGAGACAACGGGCTTCGAGGAACCCGTGGAGCAGGTGGAGTTCGTACGGAAGGAGGCGAGGGCGCGGAACATCCCCGTCGTGCGGGCCGTGGCCGGGGAGCGCCGGCGGGTCGGCGCCCTGGAATGGGAGGTGCTGTGGCCTCCGCCGCTGCCGGCGCCCGAACCGGAAGGTCCGAACGACGCGAGTGTGACGCTGCTCGTGCGGTCGGCCGGGCTGCGCATGCTGCTCCTGGGCGACCTCGAACCCCCGGCGCAGCGGGCGCTGTCGAGATCGCCGGCGGCCGCGCTGGTACGCGGAGTGGACGTGCTGAAGGTGGCGCATCACGGCTCGGCCTACCAGGACCCGGACCTGATACGGACCGTGGCGCCCCGGCTGGCGCTGATCAGCTGCGGCGCGGACAACCCGTACGGACATCCCGCGCCCAGCACGGTCGCGGCACTGCGCAAGGGAGGGGCCCTGGTACTGCGGACGGACCGGGACGGGGCCATGGCGGTCGTCGGAGGAGGGGGCGGGAGCGAGGGGTTGCGGGTGGCGCGAGACTGAAGACATGAATCCCGCACCGGCGAAGGACGAACCGCCCCAGCCCGACGTTCCCCGGGGCGCCGCCCATCCCTCCGACGCCCGGGGCGCCGCCCGGCCCTCCGACGCCAGCGATGGCGCCTGGCCCGCCGTTCCCCAGGGCGCAGCCCGGACCGCCGACGCCCCGGACGCCGCGCATGCCTCCGACGCCCCGGATACCGCCCGGCCCGCGGACGCTCGGCACCAGGACGTCGTCGGCTTCCTCGACGCTCCTCTGGTCGAGGCCTATCTCCGCCGTCTCGGTCTCGGTCTCGAGTTGCCGTTTCCGCCCCCGACCGCCGGGCTTCTTCGTGAGCTGCACCTGAGGCATCTGCGGGCCGTGCCCTTCGAGAACCTGTCGGTGCATCTCGGGGAGGAGATCGCGCTGGAGGAGAAGCGGCTGGTCGAGAAGGTCGTCGTGGCGCGGAGGGGAGGGTTCTGTTACGAACTGAACGGGGCGTTCGGGGCGCTGCTGACGGCGCTGGGCTTCGAGGTCGCCCTGCTGGCGGCGCGGGTGTACGGCGAGGAGGGCCGGCTCGGTATCCCGTACGACCATCTCGCGCTGCTGGTCGGGACGGCGGACGGCGGGCATCGGCTGGCCGACGTCGGGTTCGGGGCGCACAGTCATCACCCGCTCCGATGGGGGCACGACGGCGAACAGGCCGATCCCGGCGGGACGTTCAGGATCGCCGAGGCCGGTCCTGACCCGGCCGGAGCGGAGGCGGGAGCCGGTGGGGCGGTGCCGGCGCGGGACGTGGACGTCGTGCGGGACGGAGCGCGGGTGTACCGGCTGGAGGTACGGCCCCTGGTGCTGGGGGACTTCGCGGCGGGAGCCTGGTGGCACAGCACCTCACCGCAGTCGCACTTCACGCGGTCGCTGATCTGCTCGCGGCTCACGCAGGACGGAGGACGGATCACGCTCAGCGGACGCCGGTTGAAGACGACGTCCGCGGACGGAGAAAGCCGGGAACACGAACTGGAGGCCGACGACGAGGTGTTGGGGGTGTACCGGGAGCGGTTCGGGATCGAGCTGGAGCGGGTGCCGACGGTTCGCGCGCACGGGTAGTCCCCGGCGTACGGGCATCGCGTACGGGCATCGCGTACGGACCTTGCGGGCGGACAGGGTGCACGGGCCGTGTGCGCGTGCCGGAAAATGGCGCCGTGAGCGATGTGAGACATGTGCTGGTGCTGCCGGACCGCGACGCGGCGGAGGAGGTGGCTCAGGCGCTCGGGGAGCGGTTCGGCGTCGGCGAGGAGCCGAGGATCGTCCGCGACGCCCTGGCCGGGGAGGACGACGCGGAAGACGCGCAGTGGCTCGTCCTGCTGCACGACGAGGACGGACGGCTCGACGCGGCGGCGCTGGACGAGTTCGCGGCGGAGTGGGAGGGCTGGCGGGAGGAGCCATAGGCGCGTAGGCCGCGTTGTCGGTGGCTCGTGGGATGCTGTCGGTGATGGCCAGGAAGACTGCGAATGACGACCCTCTCGCCCCGCTGACGCTCGCCGTGGGCCAGGAGGACCTCCTGCTCGACCGTGCCGTGCAGGAGGTGGTGGCCGCCGCCCGGGCCGCCGACGCCGACACGGACGTACGCGACCTGAATCCGGACCAGCTGCAGCCCGGCACGCTCGCCGAGCTGACCAGCCCGTCGCTCTTCGCGGAGCGCAAGGTCGTGGTCGTACGCAACGCGCATGACCTGTCCGCCGACACGGTGAAGGACGTCAAGGGGTACCTCGGTTCGCCCGCCGAGGAGATCACGCTCGTCCTGCTGCACGCCGGCGGCGCCAAGGGCAAGGCGCTGCTGGACGCCGCCCGCAAGGCAGGCGCCCGCGAGGTGGCCTGTCCGAAGATGACCAAGCCGGCGGACCGGCTGGCCTTCGTCAGACAGGAGTTCCGCGCGACCGGCAGATCGGCCACGCCCGAGGCCTGTCAGGCGCTGGTCGACGCCATCGGCAGCGATCTGCGGGAGCTGGCGTCGGCCGTGTCCCAGCTGGTCGCCGATGTCGAGGGCACCATCGACGAGGCCGTCGTGGGCCGGTACTACACCGGGCGGGCCGAGGCGTCGAGCTTCACCGTGGCCGACCGGGCGGTGGAGGGGCGGGCCGCCGAGGCGCTGGAGGCGCTGCGCTGGTCGCTGGCCACCGGCGTGGCGCCCGTGTTGATCACCAGCGCGCTGGCCCAGGGCGTGCGGGCCATCGGCAAGCTGTCCTCGGCGCGCGGCGGCCGTCCCGCCGACCTGGCGCGGGAGCTCGGCATGCCGCCCTGGAAGATCGACCGGGTTCGGCAGCAGATGCGCGGCTGGACGCCGGACGGGGTGGCCGTCGCCCTGCGAGCGGTGGCCGAGGCGGACGCGGGCGTGAAGGGCGGCGGCGACGATCCCGGGTACGCCCTCGAGAAGGCCGTCGTGGCCATCGCGCGTGCGGCGCGGTCCGGGGGGCGCGGATGACCGTCACTTTCCACGTGCTTCATGCCGGTCGGGAGCCCGGGGTGATCGTCCCCCGAGGGTGATCGTTCTGGGTGTGGTCGTCCTCGGTCTCGGTGTGCTCGTCCTCGGTGTGATCCAGTCGCCGTTCCCCTGCCGGGGAGGAGAATCGGACGTACCAGCCGCACATCGCCGGCGCATGCGAAAGGTGGCGATCGACATGGCTGAACACCCGCACGCGGCACTCGTCCGCGAGGGATACGAGGCCTTCAGCCGCGGGGACATGGACACCCTGCGCGGGCTGATGACGGGGGACTGCACGCATCACGTGCCCGGTTCCCACCCGCTCTCCGGGGACTTCAAAGGCCTCGACGCGATCACGGACATGTACGGCAGGCTGTTCTCGGAGACGGCCGGGTCGATGCGCGTCGAGTTGCGCAACGTGATGGTCGACGGACGTGGGCATGCCGTCTCCATGCACCGTTTCACCGCCGACCGAGGCGGTAAGCACCTCGAGGACGACGGGTGCATCGTCTTCCGGATCGTCGGCGACAAGATCACGGACCTCGACGAGTGCGTCTCGGACATCGACACGAGCAACGAATTCTGGTCGTGAAGGCCAAGACGAAGGCCCCGGCTCCGGCCCTGGGGAAGGGCGGAGAGCCGAGGCCTCCGGCAAAGCTGATCAAGCTGGTGAGCCCGTACCCGCGTGGCGAACGCAGGCCGCGTACAGGCTCGGGGGTGCCGGACGGGAGCGGATGAGAGGGCCCGCTGAGTCCCTGCCGGCGATCAGATCAGTGAAGCGGTTCAGCCCTTGAGGGACTCGACCTTGGAAGCAAGCGCCGACTTCTTGTTGGCGGCCTGGTTCTTGTGGATGACGCCCTTGGAGACGGCCTTGTCGAGCTGACGCGCAGCAGCGCGCTGGTACTCGGTGGCCTTCTCGGCGTCACCCGCGGCAGCGGCCTCGCGGGCCTTGCGGATCGCGGTCTTCAGGGACGACTTGACGGCCTTGTTGCGCAGCCGAGCCTTCTCGTTGGTCTTGTTCCGCTTGATCTGGGACTTGATGTTCGCCACGAATGAGCCTTTTCAGGTTCAGGCACGGAGCCGCACGGGCTCGTACCAGGTGATTTCTTGGGTGTGTCTCGCGCTGAGAGGGCATGAGACACAGCTGCCCAGACTACCAGCGGCTGCCCGGGTGGCCCAAACCGGTCTCCGGTCGCCACCCGTGGGACCATGGAGCCTACGTATCGATCCGACCCGAGGCACAAGGCGCCTCAAGAGACAGGACCCTGCGTGCCCGCGACCCCTAACAATGTGCCCGAGCCGAGCCGTACCGACCCGGCTCTGATCCGCAACTTCTGCATCATCGCGCACATCGACCACGGCAAGTCCACGCTCGCCGACCGCATGCTCCAGCTGACCGGAGTCGTCGATCAGCGGCAGATGCGTGCTCAGTACCTCGACCGCATGGACATCGAGCGCGAGCGCGGCATCACGATCAAGTCCCAGGCCGTGCGCCTGCCCTGGGCCCCGACACAGGATGCGGGCAACACCCATATCCTGAACATGATCGACACCCCCGGTCACGTGGACTTCACGTACGAGGTGTCCCGGTCGCTGGCCGCGTGTGAGGGCACCGTCCTCCTCGTCGACGCCGCCCAGGGCATCGAGGCCCAGACTCTCGCCAACCTCTACCTGGCGATGGAGAACGACCTCAAGATCATCCCGGTGCTGAACAAGATCGACCTGCCGGCCGCCCAGCCCGAGAAGTTCTCCGAGGAGCTCGCCAACCTCATCGGCTGCGACCCCGAGGACGTGCTCAAGGTCTCCGCCAAGACCGGTCTTGGCGTCGAGGCGCTGCTCGACCGGGTCGTCGCGGACGTCCCGGCTCCGGTCGGCGTCCAGGACGCCCCCGCCCGCGCGATGATCTTCGACTCGGTCTACGACTCCTACCGCGGTGTCGTGACGTACGTACGTGTCATCGACGGCCAGCTCAACAAGCGTGAGCGGATCCGGATGATGTCGACCGGCGCCACGCACGAGCTGCTCGAGATCGGTGTCTCGGCGCCGGAGATGAAGTCGGCCGACGGCCTCGGCGTCGGTGAGGTCGGCTATCTGATCACCGGTGTGAAGGACGTCCGTCAGTCCAAGGTCGGTGACACCATCACCACCCTGCACAAGGGCGCGACCGAGGCCCTCGGCGGGTACAAGGACCCCAAGCCGATGGTGTTCTCGGGCCTGTACCCCCTCGACGGCTCGGACTACCCGGAGCTGCGCGACGCGCTCGACAAGCTCCAGCTCAACGACGCCGCCCTGGTCTACGAGCCGGAGACGTCCGCCGCCCTCGGCTTCGGCTTCCGCGTCGGCTTCCTCGGCCTGCTGCACCTCGACGTGATCCGTGAGCGGCTGGAGCGCGAGTTCGGGCTCGATCTCATCGCCACCGCGCCGAACGTGGTCTACCGCGTCGTGATGGAGGACGGCAGCGAGCACACCGTCACCAACCCGAGCGAGTTCCCCGAGGGGAAGATCAGCGACGTCTACGAGCCCGTCGTACGCGCCACGATCCTCGCGCCCTCCGAGTTCATCGGGTCGATCATGGAGCTGTGCCAGACCCGGCGCGGCACCCTGCTCGGCATGGACTACCTCTCCGAGGACCGGGTCGAGATCCGCTACACGCTCCCGCTCGCGGAGATCGTCTTCGACTTCTTCGACCAGCTGAAGTCCAAGACGCGCGGTTACGCGTCGCTGGACTACGAGCCCACCGGCGAGCAGGCCTCCAGCCTGGTCAAGGTGGACATCCTGCTGCACGGCGACAAGGTGGACGCCTTCTCGGCGGTCACCCACAAGGACGCCGCGTACGCCTACGGTGTGCGGCTCGTCGCCAAGCTGCGCGAGCTCATCCCGCGGCAGGCCTTCGAGGTGCCGATCCAGGCGGCCGTCGGCTCCCGGGTCATCGCCCGCGAGACCATCCGCGCCATCCGCAAGGACGTCCTCGCCAAGTGCTACGGCGGCGACATCTCCCGTAAGCGCAAGCTGCTGGAGAAGCAGAAGGAGGGCAAGAAGCGGATGAAGATGGTGGGTTCCGTGGAGGTTCCGCAGGAGGCCTTCATCGCCGTCCTGAGCAGTGACGACAGCGCGGGATCCGGCAAGGGCAAGAAGTAGCCGCGCAGGAGCCCGGTGTCCGGGGCGTGCAAAGGGCCTGTCGCGCTGTCGCGCGGCGGGCCCTTTGGCTGTACTCAGGAGAAAGTGACCACCCGGAGCCCCTTACGCGCTGGCCAGTCGCCCTTTACTCTGATGCCTGCTCGGTAGTTACTCGTGAGTTAAACAAGAGCCGCCGTCCAGCACAGCCGTCGTCAACAAGAGCCGCCGTCAACAGCAGCCGCGCGTCGAACGACGCCGCAACGAGCCAGCCGCACCGTCGCGGGCCCCGGAGGATGTCGTGAGCGACACACAGACACTGATCGAGAACCGTCCGCCGTCGGTCGCGGGCCTCTTCCTGGAGCGCGTGGCGGCCACGCCCGACGCGGAGGCGTACCGCCATCCGGTGCCCGCCGCGTCCGGCGAGGGCCCCGACGCATGGAAGGCGCTGAGCTGGGCGCAGGCCGCCGAGCGGGTCTACGCGATCGCGGCCGGCCTCATCGAACTCGGCGTGCAGCCCGAGCAGCGCGTCGCGCTCGCCTGCTCCACGCGCCTGGAGTGGATCCTCGCCGACCTCGGCATCATGTGCGCCGGGGCGGCCACGACCACCGTCTACCCGCAGACCAACGCCGACGAGTCGGCGTTCATCCTCTCGGACTCCGAGAGCCGGGTGCTGATCGCCGAGGACGCGGCCCAGCTCGCCAAGGCGGTCGCGAAGCGCGCCGAGCTCCCCGACCTCACCCATGTGGTCGTGATCGACCCGGCCGGCGTGGAGACCGCCGACTGGATCCTCACCCTGGACGAGCTGGAGAAGCGCGGCGCGGCCCGGCTGGAGAAGGAGGCCGGGCTGATCAAGGAGCGGGTCGCCGCGATCACCTCCGACCAGCTCGCCACCCTCATCTACACCTCCGGCACCACCGGCCGCCCCAAGGGCGTGCGTCTGCCGCACGACAACTGGTCGTACATGGCGAAGGCGATCGCGGCGACCGGCCTCGTCGGCCCCGACGACGTGCAGTACCTGTGGCTGCCGCTGGCGCACGTCTTCGGCAAGGTGCTCACCTCCGGCCAGATCGAGGTCGGGCACGTCACGGCCGTCGACGGACGCGTCGACAAGATCATCGAGAATCTTCCGGTCGTCCGGCCGACGTACATGGCCGCCGTGCCGCGCATCTTCGAGAAGGTCTACAACGGCGTCGCCGCCAAGGCCCGTGCGGCCGGCGGGGCCAAGTACAAGATCTTCCAGTGGGCCGCAGAGGTCTCCCGCGAGTACGCCAAGGCCGCGCAGGACAACTTCCGGCGCACCGGCAGCGCGTCCGTCCCCTTCGGGCTGGGCGCCAAGCACAAGGTCGCCGACGCGCTCGTGTTCGCCAAGATCCGCGAGGCCTTCGGCGGCAACCTGCGCGCCTGCGTCTCCGGGTCGGCGGCCCTCGCGCCGGAGATCGGCTACTTCTTCGCCGGCGCCGGCATCCACATCCTCGAGGGGTACGGCCTGACGGAGTCCTCCGCCGCGTCCTTCGTGAACCCCGGCGAGGCCTACCGCACGGGCACGGTCGGCAAGCCGCTGCCCGGCACCGAGGTGCGCATCGCCGACGACGGCGAGATCCTGCTGCGCGGCCCCGGCATCATGGAGGGTTACCACGGGCTCCCCGAGAAGACCGCCGAGGTCCTCGAGGCCGACGGCTGGTTCCACACCGGCGACATCGGCGAGCTGTCGCCCGACGGGTACCTGCGGATCACCGACCGCAAGAAGGACCTCATCAAGACGTCCGGCGGCAAGTACATCGCGCCCGCGGAGGTCGAGGGCCAGTTCAAGGCGGTCTGCCCGTACGTCTCCAACATCCTCGTGCACGGCGCCGACCGGAACTTCTGCACGGCGCTCATCGCCCTCGACGAGCCGTCCCTCCTGGACTGGGCGAAGGACAACGGACTGGCCGGAAAGTCGTACGCCGAGGTCGTCGCCGCGCCCGTCACCGTGGAGCTCATCGACGGTTACGTCAAGCAGCTCAACGAGGGCCTCCAGCGCTGGCAGACGATCAAGAAGTTCCGGCTGCTGCCCCGCGACCTGGACGTCGAGCACGGTGAGATCACGCCGAGCCTGAAGCTCAAGCGGCCGGTCGTGGAGCGGGAGTACAAGCACCTCATCGACGAGATGTACGCCGGATCGCGCGAGGCGTAGGGCGGCGCGGCTCCGGCGGCGCGTGGGGCGCGGGGCGCGGGCGAAGCGCGGATGCCGGCGGGGCGGCCCCCCGGCGCACATCGGCGGCCACCCCGGCGGCCACCCCGGCGTGAAAGGGGAGGGGCGGAGTCCGGTTGTTCGGATTCCGCCCCTCAACCGTGCGTCATCGTGCGTCATCGGGCACTCGCGTGCGCCCGCATAGCACGCTTCCAGCCCCGGTCGGCTCACTTCGGTGACCCAGCGCTCATGGATGCAACCGGTCTGTCACCCTGGTGGGCATCCGTACCGTCCGGGGAGCAGCGCATGGGAGCCATTCCGACGCAACGGGAGACCCTCTCCCGGGCCGGCGCGCCCGCGCGCGCGAGTGGGCTCCCGCACGCGCGCGCGACGCTGGCCGGCAGCTCCCTCGCGCCCGGGGCGGCCCGCGACCTGGTCCGCGCGGCGCTGTCGGAGTGGGCCGGGACCGGCCTGCCCGGCGCCGTGAAGCTGCGCGAGCGCCTCGCCGAGGACGCGATACTCGTCGTCAGCGAACTCGTCACGAACGCCGTGGTCCACGCCGGCACCGAGGTCGAGCTGGTGTGCCGGCTGGAGGCGGAGCCCGGTCCGCCCGACGGCGGCCTCGCGTTCGTCGTCGAGGTCTGCGACCGGCACCCCTCCCGCACACCGCGCGACCACGCCCCCGACCCGCCCGAGGGCACTCCGGAGCACGGCCGTGGCCTGCGCCTGGTCGCCACGCTGGCGGACGCCTGGGGCGTGACCTACCGCAGGGGGGCGAAGACGGTCTGGGCGCGGCTCCTGCCGGCCGCCGACTCCGCCGCCGAGCAGGGTGGCGCCGGCGTCGGTGTGGCGCCGGCCGCCGGGGTGGCGGGCCGGCCCGGCGACGCCGCGGGCTTCACCGGCGACGCCACGGGCCTCGGCCTCACCGGCGACGCTCGCGCCGCAGACCCCGAGTGCGACGACGGCCACGGCGACGATCACAGCCCCGGCTTCGACCCGGGCCACGGCTTCGGCTACAGCCCCGGCTTCGACCCGGGCCACGGCTACAGCCACGGCTACGGCCACGCCGATCTCACCGGTCTCCTCGACGCCCTCGCCCCCGAACCGGAGCCGAACGGCCGGGGCGAGCCGGACTGGCTCAACCGGGGCGCCCTCTCCTTCCTCGCCGAGGCGTCCGACCTGCTCGCCGGCCAGCTCGACGAGGACCTGGTCGCCGCGCTGACCGGCCAGCTTCTGGTGCCGCGGCTCGCCGACTGGTGCGCGGTGTGGCTGGAGGACGAGGTCAGCGGCCGCGGCGACTGGGCGGGAGGGCCGGGGCCGCGGCTGGCCCGGGTCTGGCACGGCAGCGAGAACCGCATCGAGGAGCTGCGCCGCGCCCTGGAGAAGGACCCGCCGTGCCCGCCCGACGGCGGCCCCCGCTCGGGGCCGGAGTCCTATCCCTGGCCCGCGACGGCCCTCGGCCCGCACGGCGCCGCGCTCGCCTACCGGTTGATCGCCGGTGGCCGGCCACTGGGCACCCTGGTCCTCGGGCGGGCCGGACCGGGCGTCTTCCCCGACGAGGTCACCGGGCTCGTGGAGGATCTCGGCCGCAGGGTGGCGCTGGCCATCGGCGCGGCGCGCCAGTACGCCCGGCAGGCCACCATCAGCGCGGTCCTGCAGCGCGGGCTGCTGCCCGGCGCGGTCGCCCAGATCCCCGGCGTGTGCAGCGCCCTCGTCTACGAGCCGCGCGAGCAGGGCGGGCCCAGCGGCGACTTCTACGACCTGTTCCCGGCGGGCGACGGTCGCTGGTGCTTCGCCGTGGGGGACGTCCAGGGAAAGGGCCCGGAGGCGGCTGTCGTCATCGGCCTGGCGCGCCCCTGGCTGAGGCTGCTGGCCCGCGAGGGCTACGGCGTCGCCGACGTCCTGGACCGTCTCAACCAGCTCCTCCTCGACGACGCGACCGAGGCCGCGGACGCCGCCGCCCGCGCCTTCGTCGGCCCCGCCGGGCCCGGAGACGGCCCGCAGACCCGCTTCCTGTCGCTCCTGTACGGCGAGCTGGCGCCCTTCGAGGGCGGCATCCGCTGCACCCTCGCCTCCGCCGGACACCCGCTGCCGCTGGTGCTCGGGCCGGACGGCGCTGTCGCCACGGCCGGACGCCCGCAGACCCTTCTCGGGGTCGTCGAGGACGTCGTCTACACCTGCGACAGCCTGGAACTGCGGCCCGGCGACAGCCTGCTGTGCGTCACCGACGGCGTGACGGAGCGGCGCTCGGGACCACGCCAGTTCGACGACGAGGACGGTCTCGCGACGGCGTTGGCGGGCTGCGCCGGACTGGACGCGGAGCTGATCGCGGAGCGGATCCGGCAGCTGGTGCACGAGTTCGGCCAGGAGCCGCCGGACGACGACCTCGCGCTGCTGGTGCTGCAGGCGGAGTAGCGGGCTGCTCGACGCAGGGCGGCGAAGCGGCTGGGGAGCCCGTACGGCGGCGAGGGTGACGGGGTGCGGCGGGCCGGGGGGCGCTGCGGAGTGGTGGTGTGGCCTGCGGAGGTGGTGGTGTGGCGGGCATGGGGTGTCGCTGCGCAGGCGGTGGTGCGGCGGGCCGTGACGGTGGTGCGGCGGAGGCGGCGGGGCGGCGAAGACCACGGGCCGGGCGGCGAGGGACGCGGCCAGGGCGCGCTCTGCGCATGTAGGGTCCCGTTTTGTGCCGAAGGCGAAGAATGCCGCAGATGACACGCCCACCCGCCGAAGCGTCCTGATCGCCGGCGCGGGAATCGGGCTGACCGCGACCGCATGCACCCGCGAGGCCCGTCCGTCGGCGGGGGGGGGGGGGGGGGGGGGGGGGGGGGGGGGGGGGGGGGGGGGGGGGGGGGGGGGGGGGGGGGGGGGGGGGGGGGGGGGGGGTGGGGGGGGGGGGGG